>DATJYD010000163.1:0-10160 GCA_035499755.1 Fimbriimonadaceae bacterium | reverse complement strand
GGTGCGGATCCCGAACAACCGATCCCGGATTGGGAAGCGTTTCAACTCGTGCACCCCGACGATCGTCACAGGGTCCGGGAGCTCGTCATGAAGGCGGTTCGTGACAAGAGTCCTCTGGTGATTGATTACAGGATAGTGCTCGCTGATGGAACACTGAAGCACCTTCACGTTATCGGGCATCCGTCCCTCGATGAGGGTGGGGAACTCCTCGAATACATCGGCACGGTGGCCGATGTGACGCAGTCCAAGCGAGCCGAACAGAAATTCCGCGGGCTGCTGGAATCGGCGCCCGACGCAATCGCGGTCGTGAATCGTGAGGGCAAAATTGTTTTGGTCAACGCGCAACTGGAAAAGCTGTTTGGCTATCAACGAGAGGAGGTCTTGGGGAAGGAAATTGAGATGTTGATACCGGAACGGTTCCGGGGCAAACATCCGGGACACCGCACGGCTTTTGTGGCCAACCCTCACGCGCGGGCGATGGGCTCCGGGCTGGAGCTTTACGGCCAGCATAAAGATGGACGTGAGTTTCCGGTGGAGATCAGCCTCAGTCCACTGGAGACCGAGGAAGGCGTGCTCGTTTCAAGCACCATTCGCGACATCACGGAGCGCAAGCGGGCGGTCGACGAGGTTCGGCGGAGCCAGGCGGAGCTTCAGCAGCTCATCGACGTGATTCCCCACCAGGTCTACGTTTTCGACGCGGATTGGAGTCCGCTTTATGCCAACCAACGAGAACGCGACTACACGGGCCTTCCATTGGAAGCGGGAAAATCCAAGGACGCCTTTGCCAGAAAGTGGCATCCAGAAGATCTGAAGAAGCTGGAAGCCCTCCGTGAGCGCGCGCTTTCGGAGCGAGCGCCTTTCGAGCTGGAAGCACGAATAAGGGGAAAGGACGGGCAGTATCGCTGGTTTCTGATCCGAGACAATCCGCTGCGGGATGAGCGGGGGCAAGTCCTTCGGTGGTACGGCACTCGCACCGACATCGAGGACCGAAAGCGCGCCCAGGAGGCCCTGGAGCGCAGCGAAGCGTATCTGGCGCAATCACAGAGGCTCACTCACACGGGCAGTTGGGCGTGGGATCCGCACAGAGACCTGGCGCTCTACTGGTCCGAGGAGATGTTCCGAATACACGGTGTGGATCCTGAACAGCCGATCCCGAATTGGGAAGCCTTCCAACTCGTGCACCCGGATGATCGGGACGGAGTCCGGGAGCTCGTCACGAAGGCGATTCGTGAGAAGACTGATCTGGCGACGGAGTACAGGTTGGTGCTCGCTGACGGAACCGTGAAGCACCTTCACGTCATCGGGAATGCGGTTCTCGACGAGAACGGTGAGCTCGTCAACTACGTCGGCACGCTCGTCGACGTGACGGACCGGAAAAGGGCCGAGGCAGAGCGCGAGAGGCTTCGTCAGCTCGAGGCGGATCTGGCACACATCAATCGTGTGAGTGTGATGGGGGAGCTGGCCGCGTCGCTGGGCCATGAGATCAAGCAGCCGCTCGCCGCCGCCATCACCGACGCCAACGCCTGCCAGCAATGGCTCAAGCGCGAGCATCCCGATCTGGACGAGGCGCGAGAGGCCGCCTCGAGAATGGTCGAGGACGTCATCCGATCCGTCGATATCGTCAACCGGACGAGCGCGTTCTACAGGAAGGGCGCCCGGCGGCGTGAGCCGGTCGACGTCAACGAAGTCATCGAGGAGATCGTCGACCTGCTGAGACCAGCAGCGGGGCGCTCGAGGGTCTCCATTCGGAGCGAGCTCGCTGCTGATCTCCCGAGAGTCATGGGGGATCGCGTCCAGTTGCAGCAGGTCCTGATGAACCTGATGATCAACAGCTTCGATGCGCTGAAGGGGGTGGAGGGCACCCGTGAGGTCGGCGTTACCTCGCGACGCCAGGGCGAAGATCGAGTGCTCGTCGCAGTCAGCGATACGGGTGTCGGACTGCCTCCGGAGAAGGGCCGGATCTTCGACGCGTTCTTCACCACGAAGCCGGACGGGACGGGCATGGGATTGGCGATCAGCCGCTCGATCATCGAGTCCCATGGCGGCCGGCTCTCCGCAGCCTCGAATGCCGGCCGCGGCGCGACGCTTTCCTTCACGCTTCCCGCCGCGACGGGCCTTCGAGCGTGACGGCCGAACGGGAATCGACGGTCTTCGTCATCGACGACGACCCTTCCGTTCGCCGCGCGATCCAGGGACTCCTGAAGTCGGTCGGCCTGCGTGCGGAGTCGTTCGGTAGCGCCCGGGACTTCCTGGCCAGGGGCCCCTCCGACAGTCCCGGTTGTCTCATTCTCGACGTGCGCCTTCCGGATCTGAGCGGGCTGGACTTCCAGCGGCAGCTGGCGGATGCGGGTTCGCAGATCCCCATTATCTTCATCACGGCTCACGCAGACGTCCCGATGTCCGTCAAGGCGATGAAATCCGGCGCCGTGGAGTTTCTGCCGAAGCCATTCCATGATCAGGATCTGGTGGATGCCGTTCAGCTTGCGCTCGAACGGGACCGCGCTCGCCGTCAGCAGCAGGAAGAAGTGGCGGAACTGCAAGGGCGCTATGACCGGCTGACCCCGCGAGAGCGCGATGTCATGCAGCTGGTGGTGACCGGGCGGCTCAACAAACAGGTGGCGTCGAAACTGGGAACCAGCGAGATCACCGTGAAGGTCCATCGCGGACAGGTGATGCGCAAGATGCGGGCGGAATCCCTGGCCGAGCTGGTCCGGATGGCGGACAAGCTCAGGCTGCCGACCGCGAGGTAATCCTCCTGCCGGGAAGGCGGCGCGTGGTATCGGCAGACCTATACCAAGGGATAATTGTGCCCCCGCCGAGCCCGACCTAACGTGCGGCCATGTCTGATCAAGGGGAGCCGAGAATCGTCGCCATCGTAGATGACGATCCGTCCGTCCGGAGGGCCCTGGAAGGGCTGTTGAAAGCCGTCGGGCTGCCGGCGAGGGCGTTTGCCTCAGCCGAGGAGTTTCTCAACTCCGGGCAGCAGCACCGTACCGCATGCCTGATCGCCGACATTCGCATGCCCGGCATGTCGGGGCTCGAGCTGCAGGCCGAGCTGAACTCACAGAACTGCAAGATTCCCACGATCTTCATCACGGCCCACGGCGACGCAAACATGCGAATGCAGGCGCTCCGAGCGGGCGCAACGGAGTTCCTGGCCAAGCCGTTCAGCGACGATGTGCTGCTCGATCACGTCAGGGCGGCTCTGGAGATGTAGGCCGGCCGGATCGCTTCACCGGGCCGGGAGGTTGGAATGGCCACTTCGGCTTCAAGCTCGGGCACGCAGGTCAGCGAACGGAGGTTCGAGCAGATCATCGGACGCAGCACCGTCCTCGAAGCGGTGCTCGAGAAGGTCGAGAGGGTGGCGCCCACTGGGTCGACCGTCCTGATCGAGGGTGAAACCGGGACAGGCAAGGAGTTGATCGCGCGCGCGATCCACAATCTCAGCCCGCGCTGCAGTCGCCCCTTCGTCAAGGTGAATTGCGCGGCCATCCCGCTTGACCTTCTGGAGAGTGAGCTCTTCGGCCACGAACGAGGCGCATTCACCGGCGCCGTGGCCCTGAGGATCGGCCGGTTCGAGATGGCCGACGGCGGCACGCTGTTTCTGGACGAGGTGGGCGACATCCCTCCCGCTCTGCAGCCGAAACTGCTGCGGGTTCTTCAGGAGCAGGAGTTCGAACGTCTGGGGAGTGGCCGCACGCAGAGCGTGGACGTCCGCCTCGTCGCCGCCACAAACCGGAACGTGGCGGAGCTCGTGGCGCAGAGACAATTCCGCGAAGATCTGTACTATCGCCTTAGCGTCTTTCCGATCGCCATGCCGCCTCTTCGGGAAAGGTCGGGGGACATCCCGGCGCTCGTCGCGCATTTCGTCGATGTCCTCGGCCGAAGGCTCGGTAAGCCTATCGAGAGGGTTCCGCCGGCGACGATGGAAGCCTTCAAGGCCTATTCGTGGCCCGGCAACATACGCGAGCTGCAGAACCTCATCGAGCGCGCGGTGATCCTGTCGAACGACGGGGTGCTTCCGAACACGCTTCCCACACCCTCGCCAGAGCCCGCGCGTGGCCTTGCGATCCCGCGAACACTGCGAGACGCCGAGCGCAAGCTCGTCCTGCAAGCGCTGGATGAGGTCGGTGGGGTCGTCGGAGGGCGAAATGGCGCCGCCGCGAGGCTCGGCCTGAAGCGCACCACTCTGATTTACAGGATGAAGAAGCTCGGCATCACGACGGCTCGTGCCGCCTGTGTCGTCTCAGCGCCGAGTGCGGCGCGCGAGCTCTTCGAAAAGGCGGTCGAAGCCTAGAGGTCCCGTCTGACTTCCGCTCGAGTCAGCGGGCCGTCACCACGTGTCAATACCTCGACACCTCACTACCGCATCGAGGAAAAAGGCCTCCAAATCAGGAGATTTCGCGTGGCAGAGCGCTTGCAGATTCGTCGAGGCTCGAAGGGAGGAAAACCAACATGAGAAGTTCTCATTCCATCGGGTTGCGCGTGGGCGTTGCGAGCGTCGGGGTCGTACTCGCGGCGTCGATCGGGATTCCCTGGACGGCTCTCGCCCAGAACGTCGTCTCCGACACCCTGATCTACGCGGTCTACGACGGCGAGAAGACCGCGAGCCAGGTGTTTCAGACGATCCGGAAGAACCAGAAGGCCACGGGCGAGCGCATCGAGTCCTACGCGATCGTTTCCAAGGACGTGAAGGCGAAGACCCATGTGCTCGATCAGCGGCAGAGAGACGCGACGGTGGGCGCGATTCTCGGCGCGACGATCGGCGTCCTGGGCGGCCCTCCGGGCGTGGTTGCGGGGGCTGCCGTCGGAGGCGGGGCGGGGTATCTCACCGGCGAGGCCGTCGGCATTCCGCGCGAGACGATCGAGGAGATGAAGGCGTCGCTCACACCCGGAACCTCGGCGCTCATCGTCGTGCTCGACAACAAGTGGGTGCAGGACGTGGACAAGGCGCTGCGGCAGGCTTCGGCCCGGCACGTCGTTGCCGCCCAGGTCGCCACGGGTCAGACGACTGCTCCGGGCGCCAATCCCTCAAAACCCGCGCCCAAGCCAGCGGCGCCAGCGTCCCAAACGACGCCATCTCATTCGTAAAGGAGGACTCGACATGGTCTCCGAAAGCGTTCAGAACGCGTTTCAGCGGGGATGGTGGGCCC
Source organism: Fimbriimonadaceae bacterium (assembly GCA_035499755.1). Lineage (GTDB taxonomy): Bacteria > Armatimonadota > Fimbriimonadia > Fimbriimonadales > Fimbriimonadaceae > JAEVZK01. Next base: position 5,007 of record DATJYD010000163.1, on the reverse strand, counting down.
TCGTCATCCGGGGCCTGCTCGCCATCGCGCTCGGTATTCTGATCCTGGCGCGGCCCCTCGACTCGGTCGCCGCCTTCGCCCTGGTCATCGCGATCTGGGCGATCTTCCGCGGGATCACGGAGATCGTCTACTCGATCGACCTCCGCCACGTGTTCAACTCCTGGTGGGTGATCCTGCTCGGCGGGCTCGTGAGCGTCGGGTTCGGCGTGGCCGCCCTGTACTACTACCCCGGTCTCTCCCTGGCGTTCGCCGTGACCTGGACGAGCTTCTGGCTCCTGTTCTCCGGGATCTTCGGTGTCGCCGCCGCCGTCACGGAGTATCGGCTGGGGCTCTCCTGGGGATGGACGCTCGTGTGGGGCCTTGTCGGCATCGCCGCTGCGGTGCTCGCGCTCATGTCTCCACCGACGACGCTGGCGGCGATCATGGGCCTGATCGCGGGATTCGCGCTGGTCAGCGGGACGGTCCTGCTCATCGGCGCGTTCCGTATCCGTTCCGCCGTCGGCGAGATCCGTCAGTCCGTTGGACAAATGAAAACGACCTGATCGCCAGGCGGAGGGCCCGGCGAATCGAAAGCAAAAGGAGGAGTCGGATTATGGACAGAATGCTCGTAGCGGTGTTCGACGACGAGAGCAAGGCTTATGCGGGGAAGAAGGCGCTGGTGGAGCTCGATCGCGAGGGCAGCATCGGTCTGTACGGCTACGCGATCGTCAAGAAGAACGCGGACGGCACATCCAGTGTCAAGCAGAGCGACGAGCCGTTCCCGCTCGGCGGCCTGGGAGGTACGGCGCTGGGCGCGCTCGTCGGAGCCCTGGGCGGTCCCGCGGGCGCAGCGATCGGCGCCACAATCGGCCTCGCGGCGGGGGGTGGTGCGGATGTCTACAACTACGGGGTCGGCGAGGACTACTTCTACGATGTCGAGAAGGCCCTCACGCCCGGCAAGGTCGCCGTGGTCGCCGAGATCGAAGAGGACTGGACGACGCCCGTGGACAATCGTATGGACGCCATCGGCGGAACGGTTCTCCGCCGGTCCATCTCTGAGGTCCGGGAGCGTCTCCATCAGGAGGACGTCGCCGCGATGAAGGCCGACATCGCACAGATGAAGGCCGAGCACGCGATGTCGCAGGCACAGCGCAAGGTGAAGCTTTCCGAGAAGATCCGACTGCTAGACACGAAGCTCCAGACCAAGCTCCAGAAGCAGAAGGAGCACCGCGACGCTCTCGACCGCGAGGCGAAGGCGAAGGCTGATTACATGAAAGGCCGGGCGACGACCGCCGCCTCCCGCGCTTCCGTGTAACCCGAGAGTGATCGTGGCGGAGTCAAGGCGGGTGGGCGCCCTCGGGATTATCGCCCTCGCGGGCGTGGTCCTGGGGGCGGCCGCGCCCGCCGTCCGAGGTTCCGGGTCCGAGCCGCAGGAAACGGATCCGGAGCTCGTCATGGGTCAGTCCATCTTCGAGGAGCTCGTGAAGCGGGCCGAGGTCGTCGAGTCATCGCCCCTGTACGACACGCTGCTGCCCGTCATCGAGCCCATCCTGCGAACGGCTCAGCCGCAGTATCCACACCCTTTCAAGGTCTACCTGGTCCACGAGCCCGCGCCCAATGCGTTCGCGACGCCAGGCGGGAACGTCTACGTCACGGATGCGCTCCTCTATTTCGTGAAGAATCGGGAACAGCTCGCGGGGACCCTTTGCCACGAAGTGGCCCACACGATCCACCGGGATTCGATGGAGCTTCTCGCGAAGAGAGAGCGGCTCGCACGAGCGGAGCTCGGAGCGGCGATCCTCCTGGGCCCGACTCGTGCTCACCTCCTGGCCATCGCCCTGCTTGGCCATCTCCAGTCGCTTGGCTACTCTCGCGACGTCGAAGCGCGCGCCGACCTGACGGGCTCCGACGTCTGCGCCGCCGGCGGGTCAAACCCGTGGGGGCTCGTATGGCTGTTTCGGGAGTTCAAGGACTCGAGAGAGACCGATGTCCCGCAAATCCTCTCGGACCATCCGAACGATCAGAATCGGATCGATGCGCTCGAGAGGCACTTTCGGGAAAACCCTTCGGTCTTCGGGAAGTTCGACGCGAATCCCGCCTCAGCGACGCAGCTCACCGTCCCCAAGAAAGCACCCGAGGTGTTCTCCGCTAGGCAGCAGTGATGGATCAAGGGGAGGTGCGGCAGGGTGGGCGCTCGCCGCACCGACGACGTGTAGGCGAAGGAGGACCGCCTCGCACCCCGGGTCGAGTTCATCGAGCCCTAACGGCGAGGATCTCGCGACCGGAGAGCCGCTCGACGAGAAGCCCGCTCCGCCCTAATGTGCGCCGCGGGAAACGAACGTCGGGCCCTCCTGGTCCTCTGCGGCAAGACCCCGATGCGCGGGGACGTCCGCGCGGCCGTCCGGGCCATTCGCGCCGAAGGGGTTCACTGCGACGTCCGCGTGACGTACGAGGCGCGCGACGCTTCGTGGTTCGCTCGAAGCGCGGCGAAGGACGATCCTGGCCTCGTCATCGCGGGCGGCGGCGCGACCGTACGCATCTTGTCGGCCATCGTCGGAGCCTCGACATCGAGACGGCGGATCTCCTAAATCAGCCCCAGGTCACGCTTCCAAATACGCTCCTCCGCTGCGTCGGCGTCATACCGCTTGACGTAGTATTCGAGGAGCGCCTGGCGCGCGGCCACGCTCGTCTTCCAATCCGACTTCTTTTTCGGACGCTCTGGCTCGGTCAAGTCGTAGCCGATCGCAGCGGCAAAACGCTCCCAGCGTTTTCGCGCGCCCTTGGGATGGACTTCAAACTTCGATCGGAGATCCATCAACAGGTTCTTCAGGTCGCACGGGTCAACAAGGTCCCACCGCCCAGTTCGAATGCTACGGAGCATCTTGTCCAAGCGCTTCGACTTCTTCATCGCGGTGGCCTCCAGTCTCTCGAAAGTCTACATCGGATCCCACCGTTGATCTCGCGAAGCCGGCAGCCGAACGCGGGCGTCAGGCTGAACGCGCGGACGTTAGCCTCGGGCGACTGCGTTCGTAAGGTGTGAAGAGATCGGGTGCGATTCGCGAGTATGGGGGCCTCGCCGGCGACGCGCGGCGGACGCTTCAGGCCATGCAGCTCGAGAAGGTCGGGCCCGACGCGGACCGACTCGTCAACAACCTTGGCTGCTGACCGCCGCGATCCGCGGTTATCTGGCCAATGCCGATTTCGTGCGCGACGTCGTCGCTCCGGGACACGGCATTCCTTCCGAGGCCACCGTCGAATGCGCCGTGAGCGAGATGGCGTGAGAGATCCATCGGAGCGGCTCCTCGGCGGTCCTCACGTTGCGGTTCCGCGTGTTCTCGAACTCGGAGGGCACTCGTCCCGCCGAGGAGATCCTGCTGAAGAGCTATTCCTCGACCCTGCCGATTTCACCCGCTTCGGCACAGGAGGCCGTCCGAGGCGGGAATCAGGGCCTGGCCGACATCATGGCCGAGTTTCAGACCGACCTGCGCGCCTCTCTCGTTGCGGCATCGCTGCTGTCGCCGGATTCAGACCGGATGACCGGCACGAAATGGCGCTCGGCGAGGAAGTAGGATGGACACAGTCTCGAAGCCCGAAGGAGCGGAGCCCGGCCATGAGCGTCGAAATCCGCCGATGAAACAATTCTCGATTCAGGGTCTGAGAGAGATCCTGTGGCCGCGGTTCAAGGACCCGTCCTCGCCGGATCAGACTGCCGCCGCGGCGCGGGCCGCCTTCGGCCCTTTGCCGCCTCTCCGATCGAGAAGGCACGGCGACCTCGTCGCGTTTCTGAGAGAAGTCGAGCTCTTCGCGGGCTTCAGCCAGTGGGAGCTCTCGCGACTGGCTCGAAACGCGCACGAGAGAACCTACGGGGACGGCGAATACATCTACGAAGAAGGAAGACCCGGCGCGGCGCTATTCCTCGTTCGCAGCGGAATCGTCGAGATCACTCGTCGAGACCCGAAGGGAGAGGAAGTGGCGATCCTCGCTCTGGAGCGCCCCGCGTCCTTTTCGGAGCAGGCGGCGATCGGGACGGATTTCGCCCGCTGGACGTCGGCGGTGGCCCGCGGACCCGTTTCGCTCGTCGCGCTCGGGAAGCCCGACCTCGATTCGCTCGGCCGCCGATTTCCGCTGCTTGCCAACAAGATCCTCAGCCGGATCGCGCAGATCCTGATGACCAGGCTGGAGCTCCTGACAGAAGCTCAGTTTTCGCCGGGCGAGCCTCCCAAGCCGGATGCCGACAGCGCCCGTTAGACCACCGGCCGCGCTCCGATTGGGAGCCGTTTTCGCGGGCCTGGCGCTCTCGGTCTGGCTCCTGTGGAGTCTGCGGGTGCTCATCCTGCCGGTCGTGGTGGGGGGGCTGCTCGCCTACGTGTGTCAACCTCTCGTCGCCGCGCTCGAGCGTTTTCGCCTTGCCCGCGGGCTGACGGTCCTCCTGCTCGTCGTGGCCATGGTCGCGGTCGGCCTGCTACTGCTGATCCGCGTGAGGGCGGCGCTGCCCGACGAGGTCGGCGCACTCGAGATGCGGGTTCGGGCCTTCCACAACATCAACCAGCAGTATCGGTCGCTGATGGAGCTCGACGACTCGCTCCGGGAAGGGAATCGGCTGTATCGGTTCGTGGGGCAGGACCTGGATCCCCTGATCGACCAGGTCGACCGTTCGCTCGCCCTGAGGCCCGAGGAGCGGGCCCGGTTTCTCACCTCCCGGTCCGAGAGTCGTCGTTCGGACGCCGATCCGCTGGTCGGTTACGAGGTCGAAAACGAGCAGATCCTGGAATCCCGCGGGCTCACGAACCTCAGACCTCCACCGGTCTTCGAATCGCACGGCGAAACGCGACGGCCGAGAAGCCGGCTCTCGATGCTCGGAGAGGCTCTCTCCACGTGGATCGTGGCTCCGGCGGTCTTCTTTTTCCTCCTCCGGGACGGCAGCCGGATCAAAATTGGCCTCGTTCGAGCGGTTCCCAACCGCCTCTTCGAGCCGACTCTCGCTGTGTTCGCGGATCTCGATCGTGCCCTCGGTGGCTACGTGCGCGG
>DATJYD010000162.1:0-4101 GCA_035499755.1 Fimbriimonadaceae bacterium | reverse complement strand
CTCGATCCCGCTCATGCGGGGCATCACGATGTCGGTCAGGAGCACGTCGGGGGGATCGGCGAGGCAAAGATCGAGGGCCTCCTGGCCGTCTTTGCAGACGCCAAGCAACTCGCATTCGGTCATCAAGTGCAGGGTCTTCAGAAGGGCGTTACGGTACGCCGGCTCATCGTCGGCGACCACGACTCGGATCTTGGAAGGCATGGCGCGATTATACGGGATCGGAGGAGGAGTGAAGGGTTGGAGGATTGGAGGATTGGAGGATTACGGTTCTCTCTCGCCACAGCCAAGCCTTCAGGAACCGGTGGACGCATTTCTCACTTGAGGCGGCAAAGTCGATGGACCTAATCCGTACCATCGGAGACAGAGCAAGGATTGCCCGCGGAGGAGCGATCCTCCAATCCTCCTCCAATCCTCCTCCAATCCTCCAATCCTCCCATCCTCCAATCCTCCAACCTGGCTACAATCATGGGGTGGCTGTCCTCAAAGTCCGCGGCCTGCAAGTCGCCTTCGGCGCGACGAAGATCCTCCACGGCGTCGATTTCGATCTCGAGGCGGGGCAGACGCTGGGCATCGTGGGCGAATCCGGGTGCGGAAAGTCCATCACCGGCTTCACGATCATGGGAATGCTGCCCCCGCCCGGCCGCATCGTGGCGGGTTCGATCAAGCTGGAAGGGCGAGAGTTGGTGGGCATCAAGGAGCGGGAATACCGGAAGATCCGCGGCGAAGAGATCGCCCTCGTCATGCAGGATCCGTTCACGTCGCTGAATCCGATGATGCCGGCGGGCGCCCAGATCGCGGAAGCCCTCTGGCTTCATCAAAGCATGGGAAAGCACGCGGCGATGGTCAAGGCCGTCGAGCTTCTCGATCTCGTCGGCGTGCCGGCTCCCGAGAGTTCGGCCCGCAAGTATCCCCACCAAATGTCGGGCGGGCAAAGGCAGCGCGTCGTCATCGCCATGGCCTTCGCCTGCAAGCCGAAGGTGCTGATCGCCGACGAGCCGACTACGGCCCTGGACGTGACCCTCCAGGCTCAGATTCTGCGGCTCATTCGAGAGTTGCAGGAGAAGGAAGGGACGGCCGTCATGTTGATCTCGCACGACATCGGCGCCATCGCCTCGATCTCGTCCCGCATCGCCGTGTTCTACGCGGGCCGGATCGTCGAGACCGGCCCCGCTGCCGACGTGCTCCAGCAGGCCGCGATGCCGTACACGAGAGCCCTCCTCAACGCTTTGCCCCAACCCGGCAAGAAGAAGCTGGAGTCTATCTCGGGCCAACCGCCGGACCTGGCGCACCTGCCGATCGGCTGCCCCTTCTCCCCGCGCTGCCCCCTGCGGTTCGACAAGTGCGTCGAGCAGCCTCCCCTGGCCCCCGTCGCCCCGGACCACGTGTCCGCGTGCTGGAAAGCGGATGCGGTGAGGGTCGAAGGCATGCGGACCGCGGATTAAGGCCAGCCTATCGGGCAATCCTTAATCCTCAATCCTCTCGCCGTCGTGGCCGTCTTCCGTCAATCCTCAATCCCCAATCCTCAATCCTCAATCCTCCAATCCTCCAATCCTCACTCCCCATACATGACCGGCGCGTGCTTGGGCGGGCGGAAGAGCCAGGAGACGAAGACGGCCACGACGGCGAGCGCCGCGACGAAGGCGGAAATCCGCAAGACACCGTCCAGAACCATCGCGATCGCGACCACGCCGGGGATGAACAGGGCGAGAGCCGCCCAGGCAAGGACGAGCTTCGCCCAGACCCGGCTCGTCACTTCCTGCGAGCGAACGATGTCCAGCATATAAGGCCGTCGGCAGCCGTGGCAAAAAAGATCCTCGGGCCGGTTGAGCGCGCCGCAGCTCATGCATTTATAGGTCTGCTGGCCCGGCGGCTCCGTCTTCCACCGCCGGAGCATCCCCTCCTCGCGAGAGAACAGATCTCTCATGGAACGGTTCTTGACGTCGTCCTTTTCGGTGCTGAGCTGGGACAGTGTCGATTCGGCGAGATAGATGGCATGGGCGGCAAAGCCGTGCTCGTGGATCCACTTGGCCAGTTCGAGCTTTGCCGCGAAGTTATCCGGCCTCGCCTCCACGATGCCGAACGCCCGAGCCAGCCGCTCGGCGTCGATCTTGCGGAGCTCGAACTCCTCCAGCTTCTGCTCCGCGAAGGGAAAGAAGGCCAGCAGGGTGACGACGCTGATCAGCACGACGGCCGGCACGACCGGATGAGGCGGCTTGACGCAGAGGATCATGCACAGGATCATCACGAACATGGCGCCGATGCCGGCCGGAATCGACAGATCCTTGTCGACCATCTTGTGGACAATGAAGACGGCCGCGATGCTGAGCACCATTCCCGTGCCAAGGGTGGTCAGGAGCGCTCCAACCGCGACGTCTGTGGGCGGACCCATCACTGTGATGACGGTTTCACCTGTATGCGCGGTGCGAAGTCCACGAGGCCATCGAGGAACGAGGGGCTCGAAAACGGAACCCTTGTCGAAGCATCGGCGCCCGAGATCTTCGCCGCCCACTGGAAAGCGAGATAAACCCCAGTCCGTCCGGAAGGCGCATTTTGGGTCCGAGTCTCAAATCTCACTCAGACCTCAAATCGCACCGCGTGTCGAACCGGGTGAATCCCGTGGCCCCGGGTCAGCCTTTGTGCCAGTCTTAGAGCATGATCGGCATGATCGCATTTGCCGCCGTCGCGTCCCAGGCCGGGACGAAGATCGAATGGGACGGTTCCACCGGCCGCGCCGTCGTGCAGAGCGGTCGGCTCGAACTCATCGTCGAGACCAAGAATGGCCTAAACGCCCGGTCGCTGCGCGACACCGTGAGCGGCCAAGTCTACGCCGACTGCGATTACGTCTGGCCGGGAGGGGCGCTTCCGGCGTCGGAGGCTCCGCCGAAGATCGGCGCCGCCGGCATCGATTTCCGGGCCCGGCTGGGGGATCTCGAGGTCGAGCAGCGGTTCATGATCCCGAAGGGCAAGCCGGGAGCGATCGTCGAGACGATCTCCATCCATAACCCCGGCCGAGACAGGACGCTTGAAACCGCCGACTTCAAGTGCGGCTTCGCCAAGATCCTCGATCAAAACAACCGCCAAGCGACGCCGAAGGGCCCCGATCCGGGCGCGGAGGGGGTTCGCCTCTGCCCGATTCCCTACCGGCGCGAGACAAGCGGCCAGATCCAGGATTTCTCCCTCTTCGACATCTCCGAGCACGAGAGCGGCTACTCGGGCTGGGCCGAGCCCTTCCATCCAACCAAGACCTGGGGCGCCGAGGGGTGGGTGTGGGACAAGGGCGCAAGCTCTCTCCTTGTTGCCAAGTACAACCCAAGCTCGATGGAGTGGTCGCTCCTGGAGCCGCTTCAGCGCGGAGACCAGACCCAACTCCGGTTCGCCGGCGCCGGCCAGTGGAAGCACGGCAGCCCGGAAGCCTCCACGAACCTGCGCCCGGGCCAAACCTGTACGTTCGGCGAAACTCTCCTCCAAGCCGTGGACGGCGACTGGAAGCAGGCCTACTACGCCTACCGCGACTGGACCGAGTCCAAGGGCTGCACTCTCCACAAGGGCTACGATCCACCCGTCCAGTGGAACGAGCTTTACGACAACCAATACTTCTTCAAGCTCGTCGCGATGATCGACCCCTACTTCGCGCCCGGCGGCAAGGGATTCTGCCCGGAGTTCTACGACAAATGCGAGGCAATGCTCCGGCAATACTACAGCCTCGACATCATCAAGGGAGAAGCCGAGAAGGCAAAGGAACTGGGGTGTCAGGCCCTCTATCTCGATCCGGGCTGGGACGAGGTCGGGCCAGGGCTCCACATTTGGGACGCTACCCGCCTCGGACCGATGGACGCATTCGTGAAGATGCTCCACGATGATTACGGTCTGCGGCCCAAGGTGTCCCTCTGGTGCTCGCTCGCGGGGATGCCGCCGACCTACGGCGACCCCACCGCGTGCCCCCTCTCGGCCCGCGTGATCGGTAAGGATGGCAAGCCGGCCGATCTCCTCGTCTGCGTCGCCTCTCCCGGCTTCCTCGACACCAAGGAGAAGCGGCTGGACGATCTGTGCAAGCACGGCGCGGGATTCCTCATGTTCGACAGCGACCAGTACACCGGGCCC
>DATJYD010000161.1:0-2613 GCA_035499755.1 Fimbriimonadaceae bacterium | reverse complement strand
GCCTGACCCAAACCGGGCTGCTCGTCTCCCGCCTGTCCGAGGTGGGCGGGACGCCGATCCAGCAGAGAGCGAGGATCCAGCAAGGGCCGTCGCCATCCATTCAGCAGGGCCCGGCCGCTCCCGCGCCGGTTCGCCCAGTCTCGCCGGCGGCGCCGCCCATCGTGCGCCCCATACCCAACGCCACGCCGGCGAATCCGGCAGCTAGGCAAGCGCCGGCGAGCCGGCCTCAGACGAGTCCAGTACCTGCAGCGAGGGCCGCCCCACCTCATCGCCAGCCGATCCGAACCAAAGCGGGGACCGACAAGGACCTCTATTTCATCTTTAGCCAGCTTCAAAGCTACGCCCATGCGGGTCTCAATCCGGTCGAGGCGTACACCAACGTCGCCAACGGATGTCGGCGGCAAGACTACGGAAACGCGCTTCGCCAGGCTGCGGATGCGGCCAAAGAAGGACGGCCGATGAGCGACGTCTTCGAGCGCTACGTCGATCTCTTTCCGCCCCACGTCGCGGGCATGGTGCGCGCGGCGGAGCACGGCGGCTTCTTTCCCGAGGCCTATGATCTCATCACCGATCAGGCCCACGCCTCGCACCGGTTCCGGATTTGGTTCAAGTGGCTGCTCGCGGTGACGATCATGGTCGCCGGCTGCATCCCGATCATGATCCTGATGCGGCTCGCCGGCCTCCAGAGCTGGGACGTGCAGGACCGGACGGGCGGGCAGGCGCCCGGCTGGGGAACACTGTTCAGCTCAGTCGGCCATCAGTTCATCTGGCCTTGGGGACCGATCACCGCCATCCTCGTGATCGCCTCGATCTTCTTCGCGAAGTGGTGGCAGTCGATGCCGAACCGAGAGCGGCGTCATCGCTTTGTTCTCCGCACGCCCTCCATCGCGAAGCGGGCTCGGGCGGAGTCGCTGAGCGTGTTCGCGTGGTCGCTTGGCAAGCTCTCCAATGTCGGGTTACCTCCGAGGACGGTTTGGGAGCTCGCGACCGGCACGATCCCAAACCTGGAGCTTCGCCGGCAGATGGATCAGACCGGGCAAAGAATGAGCGAGCGGACGAAGCTCTCGGAAGCGATGACGATGTCGGCGGCCGTACCGCAGGAGTATGCGCCGATCGTGCAGACGGGCGAGATCACGGGCGACGTCCCGGGGGCGCTGATGAGAGCCTCCCAATCGCAGCTCGAGGAGTTCAAGGCAGGGGACCAAGGCTCGAAGGCGCGGGTCGGCTGCTGGATGCTTCTCCTCATCTTCATCGGCAGCGCGGCCATTTTCGCGCTGTTCTACGGCTGGTTCTATCCCGTGCTCTTCAAGAAGATTCTGGGCGAGTAAGGGCATTCATTTCCGGCTGTCGAACAGGAGCTGCCCTGCGAAGCTCGCCACTCATGCAGGCTCTAGCGCATCTCCCGACCAGCCGACCTGAGATAGGAAAGGCGGGTTTCGAGACGGTCCACATTCGGGCCCTCGATCGGCGTAAGCAAAGGGCGCGAGGCTTCTTCATACCGGCCCGGCACCGGGGTGTACCAGGTCATCTTCAGGAACTGGTCCCGGATCGGTTTCTTCCTGAACGACACTCCGTGTCGCGCGAAGGCCTCGTTGACCGCGTAGCGGGCTTGCGCGTAGTTCAGGCTGTCGATCTGATTCTGACCGAGGACGCGGAGTCGAGTCGCCGGGAAATGCTCTCCCGGCCAACCCACATCCTGGACTCGGCTCGCGGAGAGCAGCCTGGACGGCTCGGCTTGGCCGGCAAGCGAAACCCCGGCTGGGCGACAGACGGGGACAAGCGCGAGGGCGGCGCTTCCGATCAGGCCGGCCAGAAGGACTTGCCATAGCCTCGCGGGGGATCGGCGGCTCGATGGGTCGAGAATCAAACGGATGCGGGCGCCGAGCGGGGAACCGCCGACGATCGCGGCGGCCGGGGCTCGACAGGGTGAACGCAGGCTCGCGGCGATGGTGACCAGCTCTTGGGCGTAATCTGGGGCCGCGATTCCCCACGCGACCACTCGGTCGTCGGCGGACTGCTCCATCGCGAAGCGAAGCTGCCGGGCGGCGAACCAGACGATGGGATGGAACCAGTAGACAGCGCTCGCTACGGCCGCGAGTCGCCGCCAGAGATGATCCCTTCCCCCGACGTGGCCGAACTCGTGGAGCAGGACGACGCGGAGCCGCTGCTCGCTCCAGCTTTCGGCGCCTCGAGGGAGGAGGATGATGGGACGGCGCAGGCCCCAGGTCATCGCGACCGGCGGGGAGCTCTCCCGACTCATTCGGAGCTCCCACCCGAAGTCGAGCATGCCTCTCAAGCGCCGCGGGCGCGACACACACTCCATCCTCCGGGCTCGCGCCCCAATCTTCCTTCCCAAGAAAATCAGGTCCGGCCGCGAGGCTGAAGGAGATCCCGCGCCGGTCCGAAGGCGGAAGGTGTGATTCCGCCCTTCGATGGGGGCGAGTTGGCTCGCCAGGAGTTGCAGCGGCTCCGGGGCGGGCACCGACCGACCGCGCCACCGCCGAAGCTGGGCGAGGGCGCGCTGGTCCCGGATGGCCAGGACCGTCGCGCCGGCGACCCAAACGGCGAGGAGAATACGGCAATCCGGATCGGATCTCGATGGCCCATCGGGCT
>DATJYD010000160.1:0-2770 GCA_035499755.1 Fimbriimonadaceae bacterium | reverse complement strand
CCGGCGTAATTATCGAGCGTCTTCGTGGCGTGCAGGACCTCGGAAGGAAATCCATAGACGGTGCGGATCGTCTCGGCGACGTCGATCCAGACCGTCCCACAACAGTTCGCGATCTCCCCCGCCTGAACCAGCGCCGCGGCGTTCTGAACAATGGCTCCGGCGCCAAGGCCCACATCAGACGCGAGCTTGCAGAAACTTCTCACTTCGCGCCCATCGATCACCCCGCCAATCAACGGAGTCACGCTTCCATGGGAAGCGTCCCTCGCCGCGCCTGCGATTCCCTCGAGAACGGACCTGAGGTAGATCTGGGATCCCAGAGGCAGGAACAAGTCCGGCGGCATCTCCGTCCAGTTCTCGATGAGCCTGCGAGCCCGATCGGAGCTGATGCGCGAAAGACGAATATGCACAGGAGTTGCGGAGTTTCCCGCGAGTAGCGGCCGGCAGGCTTCACGGACGAGGTCGGCGATCTCGGCTGGCAGGCCTCGAGCGCCTCCGTCTTTCCCGAGCTGGGAAATCAGTTGAACGAAGGGATCGATCGCGCCCTGCGAGATGACGAGGTCTGTGAGGCGGACCACGCCTAGTCCAGGCGCTGGACCACCCGCGAGTTCTTTTGCCTCAGCCGCGCTTCTCGGCGCCGCCCAGACCGCGCACTCCGATTCCCGATCCGCCATGGATAGCAGGCGATCGAGCGGCGCGCGACTCAAGCCCCCGGTGCGAAGCCGGATCAAGCCAGAGTAAACTCGGCCCGACGCGCCGTCGATAGAAATTTCGTCCCCTTCGCGAAAGACCTCTCCACCCACAGTGAAGTTACGGTTCACCGTATCGATGCTGATGGTTTCGCAACCGACGATACAGGGCTTGTCGAGCGCGCGCGACACCACAGCGGCGTGGCTCAGCGCGCCGCCCGTCGCTGTCACCACGCCATTCGCGCTCAGCATCCCGCGGATGTCCTTGGGACTTGTTGTCGGCCGCAACAGGATGACGTCCTCGCCATTCGCCGCCGCGTCCGCCGCCCGATCGGAATCGAGCATTGCCGCGCCGTGCGCGTGTCCTGGCGACGAACCGAGGCCGCGGGCGAGAATCCTGGCTTCGGAGAGTTCGCGCTCGTCAAAGGACGGGCGCGAAAGCTTGCGGATCTGATCGGTGCTGATGCGCGACAGGGCTTCGTGTGGGGAGATAAGTTCCTCGGCGACGAGGTCCGCGGCAATCTGGACAGCTGCAGAGGCGGTCCGTTTCGCCGGCCGCACCTGCAACATGTAGAGACGGCCCGATTCGACAGTGAACTCGATGTCCACCGCGTCGCGATAAAGTCTCTCGAGTTTGTCGCCGATGTCCATTAGCGCTGATCGAATTTCCGGATTCGTCCCTGCGGGATCGGACAAGTCGATTGGACTGTGCGTGCCGGATACCAGATCTTCGCCCTGGCGACCGACCAGATATTCGCCGTAGAGCGCCCTTCGTCCGTCGTTCGGATTGCGCGTGAAAGCCACTCCCGAGCCCGAGTTCTCGTCAGCATTGCCGAACACCATCGCCTGAACCGTGACGGCCGTTCCTAGATCGTCTGAGATCCCGTGATGCTGCCGGTAGGCCTTGGCGCGCGCGCTATCCCAAGAGCGAAACACCGCCGCGATTGTGCGTTCGAGCTGGTGCATCGGATCGGCGCCGACCTCTTCCCCTTCGGCTCTCGCGTGGGCGAGGATCGCACGCTCCAGCGCTTCGAACGTCTCCAACGAAGGCGAAGCTTGGGCCTGTCTTTCGGCGTCCCGCACCGTCTCGACTAGGCTCGAGGGATCAAGACCCAGAACCGTGTCGAAGAACATGCGCCAGAAACGCAGCCAGGTGTCGAGCGCAAAGCCTACTCCGCGGTTCTGGGCGATCGCCAAAGCCGAGGACGCAGTCAGGCCGAGATTGAGGACGGTGTCCATCATGCCAGGCATGCTGATCGCAGCCCCCGACCGCACGGAGACGAGCAGAGGACGGTCGACGCCGCCGAAGGACTTGTCCGTCGCGGCCTCGAGCCGTCGCAGCGCCTCCCTGACCTCGGCCATGACTTCCATGCCAATTCTGTCGCCATTCGCGCGAAACTGGCGAAAGCCCTCCGCCCCGACCACAAATGCGGGCGGCACCGAAATGCCGGCCGAAACCATCCGGCTCAGGCCGCTGGCTTTGCCGCCGTACCGCATGGCGTCGGCCACCACGGGATCCGCGACGTCGTGAACAAAGGACGGTGTCCCTGCTGACGGCGCCATCGAAGGCTCCTCAGACGTCCCGGGGGCGACCGAGAACGGAAAGAATGTCCTCATGCAACTCGAACCAGATCGTGTGGACACTGTCGATGCTCGGGCCGCATACGTATTCCCGTTCTCCCCGATCAACTCGCCCCACGCTTTCAGTGAATCGGCGTGCATAGTTCTCGTAGCGAGGTATCGCCGAAATGATGTCGCCAAGCGCCTTGATCAGCCGCTCGACAACCTTGAGAACCTTCGCCTTCGCCTTCTCGTCCTCTTCGTTCTTCTGCCAGTCGCTTACAGCTCTGATGAATTGATCGTTCAAGGTCTCGAATCTCGCGAACCAGCCTTCGATCGCGGCGTCCCCGCGCAGCGGTCCGTAGAACTTTGCATAGTATTCGTGCACAGCCGACGTGCCGTCCGGAACGACGAGATAACGTCCGTCGACGCTCATCGCCCAGCCCTTTTCGACCGTCGCCGCCAGTTCCGCCACGGCAACTTCCCGAGGCAGACCGACCGCCGCTGCAATATCGTCCGCAGTA
>DATJYD010000159.1:0-2862 GCA_035499755.1 Fimbriimonadaceae bacterium | reverse complement strand
AGGAGGCGGGATTGGCGGAGTTCGGGACCGCGAATCCCCGGGACTTCACGACGGACAAACACCGCACCGTCGACGACTCGCCCTTCGGAGGTGGTCCCGGCATGCTGATGAAGGCCGAGCCGGTCGCCCAGGCGATTGAGTCCCGGTGGCGACAGCCTGGAGGCAGCCAGGCCGTCGTCCTAACCGATCCAACCGGACGCGTCTTCACGCAATCCGATGCGGCGGCCCTTGCCCGATTCGAGCAGGTCATCTTCGTCTGTGGGCGCTACGAGGGCATCGACGACCGGATACGGCAGGGCTACGCGACCCACGTCTTCAGCATCGGCGACTTCATCCTTACGAACGGCGAACTGCCCGCCCTTCTCATGGCGGACGCAATCGTTCGCCTGGTTCCCGGGGTGCTTGGGAGCGAGGAGAGCCTCGCCATCGACAGCCATGCCGACGGCCTCCTGAGCGCGCCGCAGTTTACGCGCCCGGATGTGTGGCGAGAGATGGCGGTGCCCGAAGTCCTTACGGGCGGGAATCATCGCGAAATCGAGAGGTGGAAGCGCCTGCGTTCTCTCCTTCTCACGCGCTCCCAGCGGCCCGACCTCTTCGCCAAAGCGCGGCTGACCGAGGAGGACCTCAAGCTGATCGAAGGCGCAGACGGCTAGTCCTCGTACCGGAATCGGATGAGAAAGACCCGCTCGCCGGGACCGTGCCGAGCGGTCGCGAGAAGGTCGGGGACCGACTCGAAGCCGGACTCCATCGCCATGTCGTGCGAGATCTCGTCGAATCCGATCTCCTCGATCGACTCGATCAGAATCGAGCCGGGAAACATGGCGTAGCGCCCGCCGACCTTCACGTGCGGCCGCTGCCAAATCCGGACGGAGGCGGCGATCTCCCCAGATCGCACCCGGTCCCTGAGGCTCTTCGCGAAGACCATACAGGCTTCTACGCAACTCCTCCTTAATTCCCTAACCCGATCCATGGGCCTGACGTGTGCCCAGGGGGGTGATTCTCCGACTGGTGGAACCTGCTGGTTTCCGGAGCCGGATGAATCCGGCGGTCCCAGGGACTGCGGGGAACCTGCTGGTTTCCGGAGCCGGATGAATCCGGCGGTCCCAGGGACTGGTGGAACCTGCCGGTTTCCGGAACCGGATGAATCCGGCGGTCCCAGGGACTGGGTGGAACCTGCGGGGTGCCGGAGCCGGATTCCACCCAGCATCAGGCATCGAGGATCGCCGCCGTGATCATAGCGGCTCGCTTGGCACTCTTCACATCGTGAGTCCGGATGATCCTCGCACCCTTCGTCTGGGCCACGACTTGGGCCGCCAGCGTGCCCTCGTACCGCTCTTCGACGGGGAGGGGGTTTTCGGGATTGAGCAGCTTGCCGATCGTCGACTTGCGGCTCACTCCGATGAGGACTGGATAGCCGGTTGCGACGAACGCGTCCAGGTGCTTCAGCAGAAGCAGGTTGTGGCGAACCGTCTTGCCGAAGCCGAACCCGGGATCGATCCAGATCCGGTCGGGCGCAATCCCACGGCTCTCGGCGAACCGCGCGCGATCGACCAGGTAGTCGCGAACTTCGGCCACGACGTCGACGTACTCGGGATTCGACTGCATCGTGCGGGGTTCGCCTTTCATGTGCATGAGGCAGACCGTGCATTGGGCTGCGGCGACCACCTCGACCATCTCGGGGTCCCGTAAAGCGGTCACATCGTTGACGATACGCGCCCCGGCCGCGAGTGCCTCGCGGGCAACCGCCGCCTTCATCGTATCGACCGAGACGATGGTTCCCTCCGAGGCCAGCGCCTCGACGACGGGTATCACGCGCCTCAGTTCCTCCTCGACCGGCACCGGCTCCGCGCCTGGGCGTGTGGATTCGCCGCCCACGTCCACGATATCCGCGCCATCCCCGACCATCCGCAGCCCGGCAGAAACTGCATCGCGAGGGGCGAAGTGCAGGCCACCGTCGCTGAAGGAATCCGGCGTGACGTTGAGTATCCCCATCACGGCGGGCCGAGAGGGTGGTAGATCGGCCCGGTTCAGCATGATCGCGACCCGAGGAGCCGGATCGCGTCGTACCGGCTGCAGAGCTCCTCGATCTGCGGCGGCTTCTCCCTCAGCTCTTCGACCATGTACCTGCTCTAGACGACGGCCGAAAACGGGAATCTGTCGTGAAGAAGCCGGACCGTACGCATCGCGTCCGATTCCGGCACGAGCACGCTCAGAGAAAAATCGCTGTCACTCGTCTGGAGGACCGAGATCTGGTTCTCGGCGAGAAGGCCGAGGACCTTGCGGAACAAGCCGGCCTGCTGCATGTACTCGTGGCCGATCATGCTCACCATCGAGCATCCCTCCGTCAGCTCTGCCCGGATCCTCTTGACGTTACCGAGTGGGTCGAGGAGAGCGGACTGAGTCTCGACCTGCCTCGAAGCATGGCCAAGTTGAATGACGTACACAGCCTCGTTGATGGGCAGGACCAGCCCGTCGAGAAGGTCGGAAAGGCTCGGATACTGGCTGCGGGGAACCGCGAACCCCGTCCCTCCCGGCGAGAGGTTGAGCATGAAGAGATTCGCGCCATACTTCGCGGCGAGGGAGTAGATCTTCGACTCTAACTCGACGCGATCGGCCTCGGGCGCCCTCGTCAGATCGAACTGGAGGTACACGAGCTTGCCGGTGTGGGTGACGCCGGTCAGCCGCCTTCCGGGAAAGACCTCGCGCGGGACGATCTCCGTGCCCTCGTCGTCGCTGAAGGTGCTCTTGACCCAAAGCGGGATGCCGTAGTTCATGGCGATCTCCGCCGCCCTCGGATGAACGACTTTCGCCCCAAGGTGGGCTATCTCCGCCACTTCGTCGTAGGTGACTTTCCGCAGGGTG
>DATJYD010000158.1:0-3193 GCA_035499755.1 Fimbriimonadaceae bacterium | reverse complement strand
CCTAACGATTTCCCCCCTTAGGTCGCCAGGCCCCTCGTCAAGTCAACCTTTTGCGTCGCTCGGGCTTGCGAGAGGTACTCTCTCACAGTATATCGCGCATCCGTCGATTTGAGCATCCGGGCGTCGAAAACCTGTCCATATAATGAGAGGAGAACCGAGATGACGCGGTGCAACTGGTGCGGCCTTGTCAGCGAAGACGACGAGATTTGCTCGTGGTGCAAGAGGCCCTTTGCCGCCCATATGGCGGAAGGCAAGTCGGCGGAGGTGCTCGGAGAGAGGCGCAGACGGCGCAATCTCGCGGTGGCTGTGGCCGGACTGCTTCTGATTCTCTTGGTCGGCGTCATCGGGTGGCAGATCAGGCCCACTCGGCGCCACGCGACTTCGTCGCCGTCCTTCGCCACCGTCGCCGAAAAGGGTCGCTCTCCGAGCGGAATCCCGATTCCGCCGGCCCAAGAAGGCCGGCCGAGGACCCAAGTCGTCCCGCCCTCGAAACCGTCGCCATCGCCGGCGCTACCTCCCAGTACTCCTGACAGCATACAGGACGATAATCCAGCCGGAGACAGTTCGACACCAACGCTGCCTCTCGGTTCCGTGCAGGTCGTGGCCGCAAGTCTGGTCGCGAGAGACGACAACGCAGGACAGGAGTGGGCGGTAGGGTCGGTGACGGTCAAGAACACCGGCGCTTATCCCGTCACGGACTATCGCATATTCCTTCGAATCAACGACTCGGAATACTCTCTGACGCCGTTCAATGGCTCGATCAGCGCGCCGCAGGCAGTCCAGGACCGCCGAATCGCGCCAGGCGCCCAGATCGAAGTTCCGGTGATGACGACCACCCCGTATCCCACGCCGACGGTCGTGCTCTCTCGGTCGGTAATCGTGCGCGCCGATGTGGACGGTCCACCGAACACGGTGAGCGATTCAATTCCTGCGGTCTTCGGCTAGAGGAAGACTATAGGTCCATCTCCGCCAACTCAACCCGTTCCCCATTGCGCCGGGCGCTCTCGTAGACCGCGAGGATCACTTTCAGTGGTTCGATCGCCATCTCGCCGGTTATGAAGGGAGCTCGGCCCGCGAGGACGGCCTTGGTAAAGTCGTCAAGCTGCAGACGGTGTTGCTCCGCCCAGATCGCGCTCGGATCGGCCGCGCCGGTGCCGTCGGCCGATTCGCCGTGAGTTTGGATATTCGGTGTCGGTTGTGCTTGAACACCCCGGCCGTAGAGCCCTTCCTCGGCGGCCTTCTCATCGACCTGCCAGACCTTGAGCCGGTCGCCCTCGAGAATCGCAGTTCCCCAATGGCCGTGGATCTCAAGGCGCTCGGCCAGCCCGGGATAGTAGGACGTGGACGCCTGAATCACCCCGACCGCGCCATGCTCGAACTCGACCATGGCGTTCGCGATGTCTTCGACCTCGATCCGGACATGGCTGACGCATCGGGTTTGGGCGCGGATCGCGCGGACGCCTCCCATGATCCACTGAAGCATATCGACGTAGTGGACGCCCTGGTTCATCAGACAGCCGCCTCCGTCGAGCTTGATGGTGCCGCGCCAGTCGCCGGAGTCGTAATATGCCTGCGTTCGGAACCATTTGTTATACATATCGCCCGCGACCAGGGGGCCGAGCGCGCCCGATTGGGCGGCGTCGCGGACGAACTGAATGTCCTTGGCGAAGCGGTGCTGGGAGATCACGGTCAGGGTGACTCCGGAGTTTTTGCATGCCTGGATCAGCGCCTTGGCCGCCGGAACGGTGACGTCGATCGGCTTCTCGCACACGACGTGCTTCCCGGCTTCGGCGGCTTGGACCCCGACGGTCGCATGATCGCCGCTCGGGACGCAGACACAGATCGCGTCGACGCGGTCGAAGAGGTCCCCAAGCGACGAAGCGGCGTAGACGCCGTACTTCTCGGCGGCGGCCGCGCTCTTCTCGGGAACGATATCGTAGAAGCCGGCCAGTTCGGCGTTCTCGATGCCTCCGATCCCATCCGCGTGCGTGCCATGAATCGCACCGCACCCGACAATGCCGAATCTCACGTTATCTGCCACGGCTGCGAGTTTATCGCAAGGGGACCGGCCTGAGGTGTTAGGGTGTTGGGGTATTGGGGTGTTAGGGTGTTAGGGTGTTAGGGTGTTAGGGTGTCAGGGTGTGGGGTGTGGGGTGTTGGAAGCTCACTCTTGTTCGCCGCTCGCGATCCCGAACAAGGGTGGTTAGCCGTCAGGCTGACGCCTGAGCGAGCACCTTACGCAAGGCGGCTGCCGCCATCGAGAACGCTTCCTCGCCGCTGAAGCCTCCCTGCGGGCCGGCGTGCGCCGCGTGCGGTTCGAGGGTCAGGGGGCCATCCCAGCCTTCCGAGAAAAGGAACCGAAAGCACTCGACCATCTCGCCGTCGCCTTCCCCCGCGAAGACGAATCGGCCGTCGGCCTCCACGGCATCCTTGATATGAAGGGTGTCCAGGTGGGGCAGGATCCAGGGAAACCAATCGCGCATGGTTCGGTAGCCGATGAGCACGGAATTCCCGAAATCGAATGCGGCTTTGAAGTGAGGTCCGCCCAACGCGTCGAAGAGCATCATCGCATTGGCCGGAAAGGCGCCGAAGTAACGGGCATCGTTCTCGTGGATGAGAAGCACGCCCTTGGATTCCGCCAGCGACACCTGCTCCGCCATCCATTCCCGCACCTCGGGCCATGCGGATGATCCGCCGGCCGGGTCCGTCTCCGGGCTGAAGATCCGGATTCTCGCGACGCCGAGCCGGTTCGCGATCTCAGCCGCTCGCTCCAAGCGGCGAAGTTCGTCGGCCCTGGCGCGGTCGCTGAACTTGACCTTGTTCACCGGCGAACCGATCGCCTGCACCCGCAGACCGCGCGCCTTGACCGATTCGCCGACCCGGTCAACCTCGCCGTCGGAGAGCTGGAGGACGTTCTTCCCGTAGGCGGAGCGGAGGTCCAGAGCCTCGATGTCGAGCTTCCTGAGAACCGCGAGCTGAACGTCGAGATCGGGGCTGATCTCATCGCCAAACCCAGTGATCGTCCGCTTCTTATCGGGAGGCATGGGCTTAGCATAGCCTCTAGACCCAATGGCGTTCACGAACGCGGGCCGGCCACCGAGTCCAACGAAATCGCGACGGCCCGCGACGATATGCGCGTTCGCCAGTTTTACGCATCACAGACCGCATGGCAAGCCGTGCCGCTGCGGCGACG
>DATJYD010000157.1:0-2010 GCA_035499755.1 Fimbriimonadaceae bacterium | reverse complement strand
CCGCGAACCCCGACGGATACCGCGTCTGGCAGGGCTCCGTCCACTGGAGATCGCAAGTTCAGAAGTGCAACGATGGCGACCAGCCGGTCAGCGTCACAGTGCCGGGACTCTGGTGGACGCTGCGGGACTGGTGCGGCTTCGAGGGCCTCTGCATGCTCTGCGCCGAGGAGCCGGATCTCGTGCGAGAGATGATGCGGTTCTGGACGGACTTCGTGATCGCCGTTCTCGACGAGCCGCTTTCCAACGTTCGGGTCGATCACGTGATGCTGAACGAGGACATGGCCTACAAGACGGCTGCGATGCTGTCCCCGGACATGATGCGGCGCTTCATGCTTCCGAATTACCTGAGATTGCGGGAGTTCCTTCGGTCCAAGGGCGTTGCGTGCACGATGATGGATTCGGACGGCCACTGCGGACAGGTGCTCGATGTGTTTTATCCGGAGGGCATCGATGGAATCGCTCCGATGGAGATTGCCGCCAATAACGATCCGGAGGCCTACTTGCGGGGGCACCCCGGGGTTGTGATCTTCGGCGGGATCGACAAGCGTGAGCTGCAGACGACCAAGGATCGAACCCGGACCGAAGTCGTCCGACGCTATCGGCTGGCCCGCGAATTCCCGAACTATGTCCCGACGGTGGATCACGGCGTCCCGCCGGATGTTCCCGTTCGGAATTTCCTGTATCTCGTGGAGCTGATACAGGGCTTCTCCGGCGGCGAGGACCTCGAGACGTTTGAGCCTGACTGTCACCTCGAACGGGGTCTGGGCCCGATCGAGGAGATGTTCGATCCCGGGGCCGCCTACGCGTCCGCGTACAGAACGGAACCGGCCAGGTGACGGGCTGAGGCAGCGTTGAGGTTGAAACAGCCCCGCGCGCCTTGGGACCCCAGGGCATGGCTCGGCCTGCCGAGGGGCTAATCGGCCAGGGGCCGGTGGCGCGTTTCGATCACGAACGGCATCAAGAGCAAGCCGGCCAAGGGGACGAAGCCTACGAAGAAGAGGACGTGAAGAGCGGCCTGCAGCGCGTCTTTGCCCATCGCGGCCACGCTGCCGACCACGAACGGCCCGATCGCGGCGATGAATCGGCCGCCGTTATAGCAAAAGCCCGATCCGGTCGCCCGAAGGCGCGTCGGGAACAGCTCCGGCAGGTAGTAGGTGAACGCTCCGAAGACTCCGAATACCGAAAGCCCAATGAAGAAATAGCCGTAGAGCCGCGTGTGGGGATCGAGGTCAAGCCCAAACGTGCCCATGATCGAGGCAGCCGAGAGCAGGAAGTAGATGATGAACATCGGCTTCCTTCCCACATACTTCGCCAACGGAATCGTAAGGAGCGTGCCGAGCAACCCGCCGACGTTGAATCCGTTGGTGGTCACCTTGATCCACTCCTGCTTCAGACTCTCCGCGGCATCCTTGGTCAGCCCTACCGAGGAGGCGTGGAATCCGGCGAGACTGCTCGCAACCGTCGCGATGAAGGCATTGCAACTCCACCACATAATCAGGGCCACCAAGGCCATCCCGAACCCACTCAGAGTCGTACGGCGAAGCTCGGGAGCGAACAGCTCGGAGATCTTCGGATGGGAGGCTACTTTCTTCCAACGCTCCGGCTCCTTCACGAACGACCGCACGATCAAAGCGGCGGCCGCCGGGACGAGTCCGAACAGGAACACGTAGCGCCAGGCAACCTCGGGCGAGTTGAGGAAGTAGACCTTCTGGATCAGGTAGGTCACGTAAGTCGCGAGAAAGAGACCGGCCGGCGCCGATGTGTACAACAGAGCGCCCGCCTCGACTCGACGCTTTTCGGGAACGACCTCGGCGACCATCGCCGCACCCGCCGCCCATTCGCCGCCGATCCCCAGGCTCGCGATGATCCGGCAGCCGATGAGCATCGCCATGTTCGTCGATGCCGCGCAGAGAGCGGTCCCCAGCGCATACATGCTCATGGTGAGCAGAAGCGTTTTCGTCCGCCCGATCCGGTCACAGATCCTGCCGAAGAGAATCCCGCCTATTCCCC
>DATJYD010000156.1:0-3042 GCA_035499755.1 Fimbriimonadaceae bacterium | reverse complement strand
CTTCCCCGGCGAGCGATCCCGCGCCGGAAACCGAAAAGTGAACTCGGCCCGTTGCCGAAGGTACGACGACGCCGCGAACGTCCACCACGGCCGCCCTCACGAACACCGCGTCGGCGCCGTCTGCTTTCAGCCGAACGCCCTCATCGTCGATCCACAGCTTCAGGCGGTAAGGCACACCCGGCACGGGCGCCTCGTCTCGCGCCACTCGCCGCCCACCCGCGTACCCGACTGCCGTCAGCGACCCCTCCGGTACGTGGTCGAACACGATCGGCGGCTCGGCCAGATGCTCCGTGTTAGAACCGTCGAAAGGCTTGGCCAAGGCATATGCGGTCGAACGGCCACGCTCTTGAGACTTGCGCCCGAAGAGCTTGCCCCTAGCCGTCAGGGCGACCTGCGCGCAGTTCGTAAACGCGACCACCTTGGCTCCGGCCCGGAAGATCCGCAGATACGGCTTTTTCGCCTCCTGGCTCTCGAAGAACCAGAAAGAGGGCTTTTCCCGGCGAAAGAGATCGGCCAACCCGCATGCCGAAATCCGAAACTCCCACGGCACGTTGTGGTCGAACATCACCCACGTCCCCGCTCCCATCGTCCACGGATACTGCGGCCGATATCGGTTCAGCGACCAGACCTCGTTCCAGGCCTCCTGCAGCAAAGCCGCCGGCCCGTCCGCGAACCGGACCCGCGAACTGCTTTGGGCACCTCCGAACTCGTAGTCGCCGTACTCCCGGATGTAGCCGGGCCGGTCTGGCGCGGCATCCTGGGGTCGAGACATGTCCGCGTCTTTCCACTGGTTGTAGGCGATGTCCCAGGGCGCGCCCGTCAGCGCATCCCCCGCCGTCGAGATCCGGCCGTCGAGGGATTCGTCCTTCGCCGCGCGGTTCCATTGCCGGGCGACGTCGTTGGGAGGATAAGTCTCGTTAAGGCTAGCCTCCCAGAAGACCGCCGACGGGTGATTGCGGTCGCGGCGGATCAGCTCGCGGATGTCCTGAAGCACCCGCTCGCGAAAGCGCGGATCATGGTTCATGAACTGCCAGCCGGGGATGCACGGAATCGTCATGATCCCCAGACGATCGCAGGCGTCCATGAATGCCGGCGATTGCGGATAGTGGGAAAGGCGGACGATGTTGTGGCCGGCCCTCTTGATCAGGATCGCGTCGCGCATCTGCGCGCGGTCGGAGAGCGCGATCCCGATCCAGGGATAGTCCTGATGGCGGTTGGTCCCGACCAGCCGGATGGGCTTGCCGTTCAGAACGAACCCTCTCGCTCGCGAGACCTCGACGGAGCGGATGCCGACCGTCGTGGCCACCTCGTCCAGCCTCGCGTCCCCGGAATCCAGGCTCGTTTCGAGACGGTACCGGTACGGCGAATCCGGCGACCACAGATTCGCCTTCCGCACTTCGAGATCTTGCGCCACCTGTTTGGCCTCACCGGGCCCCAGCCGCAGAGGAACCGATGCGGAGGCGACGGACAGGCCCTCTCGATCGAGAAGGTGCTGCTCGACCACGATCCAAACGGGGTGTTCCGACGAATTCCGGACATGGCTGTACACACGGACGATCGAGCGCCCAGGGCCGACGAGGGGATAGGTTACGTAGATCCCCCCGCTTCGCGGCAAGTTCTCGAGCATCGGATCGGTGATCGCGACCGGGCCGGTCACCGTCAGATAGGCATTCCGGTAGATCCCGCACCCATACATGAAGTCCAGTTCTTGCTGCGGCTTTCCCGGCGGGATCAGCGGGTTGTCGGAGTTGTCGACCCGCACGAGGATTTCGTTGTGGACTTTTAGCTTGCCGGTCAAGTCGACGACGAGCGGCAGGTAACCGCCCCTTCGGACTGCGACGTGGACGCCGTTGAGCCACAGATCGCTGAGCTGCATCGCGCCCTCGATCGTGAGAACGACGCGCCGGCCCCGCATCTCCGGCGTTAAGTCGAGCTTGCGGCGGTAGTAGGCGACGCCCTGCCAGATCTCGCTCGTTCCGAGGGGCCGAATCCACGGCGAGTGAGGCAAAGTCGCCGGCTGCCACTTGCCGATCTCCGCCATTTCCGCGTTCTTGACCCGCTCCAGCGTGGCGTCGTGTAAATCGAAGCGGGCGTCGCCGAGGTCGACCGTGGCGATGTTGTACTGGGAGGCCCAATCGCGCCGCGCTTTGGTATCGAGGCTCCGAATGAGGCCGATCTCCGACAGGGCCAGGAATGGCTCTTTCGACTGGCCGTTCTCGAAGAGAATCCGCATGTACCGGCCCCGATGGGCCGGGAACCTGGCCTCGAACAACGACTGGGAGTCGGGAGCATGGCCGGTGAAAGCGGCTTCGCCCCACGCCTTGCCATCCTCGGATAGGAAGAGGTCGAAGTCCTTCGGACGCCCGTTGTGCGGTCCGACCTGGCGCGGAAGTAGGCGCACGCCGACCGCTTCGACCTCCGAGCCTAGGGAAATCGTGATCTCGTGAGGAAAGCCCGGCTGCCGGCTGCCCCACTGGGTGTGCCAAATCGTGTTCGCGTCGCCGTCGATCGCATTTTGGGCGCGGCCGTCTTCCCGCTCCGTCTCCTGGCTGTCGACCGACACGATGCGCCATGAGGAGGTAGGCGCCGCATCGGGGAAGCTCCACCTGCCGGGAGCCGGTGGCAGTCGGGCGAACTCCCAGTTCTGATCGAGATCGATCTTCAGGCGGGGGGACTGGACCGATACGGCGGCGATAGCGGCAATCGCGAGCATCGTATGGAGATTACCAACCGCGCCTTAGCCACGCGGTTGTGGATAACTCTCAGTAGTTCTAACTGCTGCGATCGAGTCGAGATCCGAACCGCCCATTTTTTCTTCCTCCCTATATAGGGACCCCCTTCGGGAGGAAGAAAAAAGCGTCCTCCGGAAGGGATATCTAGCGAGGATGCTGCCAGAAGCGGCCAAGCTCGCTCTCGACGGCGGCGAGGAATTGAGGACGCCGCGCTATCGATGCGGGATCGATCGGCCCCGCTATCTCGTTCGCGATGAACAGCCGGCGGCACATCACGAGGCCCTCGAACTCTTCGTCGGTGAAGCCGAAG
>DATJYD010000155.1:0-3816 GCA_035499755.1 Fimbriimonadaceae bacterium | reverse complement strand
GGTCCCATTCTCAGCACGCCCGTCGTGGGTTCCGGTCGGGTCATCCTCGGAAGCTCCGATTCGTTCGTCTATGCGCTGGCAGCCGCGACCGGCGACCTCATCTGGAAGTTCGAAACCCAGGGACCGGTAACGGGATCCGCTGCGGTCGTGGACGGCGTCGCCTACATCTTGAGCGGAGACGGGCGCCTGTACGCCCTGGACACAGACTCGGGCAAAATGCGATGGAGCTTCGCGACGGGATTCGAGCGGCGCTTCCAAGCCAAGCACCTGCACGGGCAGATGCCCGCCGAGCAGACTATTCCTGACGCATGGGACTTCTTCCTGTCGACTCCCGCCGTGGCGGACGGGACGGTGTTTTTCGGCAGCAGCGACGGGAATATCTATGCGCTGAACGCCCAAGATGGCCACCTTCGGTGGAAGTACCGCACCGGGGACGTCGTGCATACGACACCCCTTGTCGCGAGGGGCCGCGTCTTCGTCGGCAGCATGGACAGCCGGTTCTATGCGCTGGATGAGAAGACCGGGGCGCTCAAATGGATGTTCCAGGCCGGCCGCGATCCAAACGTGCATAACAAGGAGGGCTTTCAAGGGTCGCCCACGCTCGACGACGGCACCCTCTTCGTCGGTTGCCGGGACACCCACCTCTATGCGCTCGATGCCGACACCGGCGCGATGCGATGGAGCTTCAGCAAAGGGACCGGATGGATCAGCAACCGTCCGCTCGTCGCCGGCGACCTGGTTTGGGCAGGCACGAACCCGTTCCGCGCGATCAACCGATCGACGGGAAAGCTCGCCATCGATACCGGGCGGGTGGGGGTGTTCAGCAATCCCGCCGCGTCGGGAAACGTGGGGTTCGTTGGCACCCTGTACGGGAGCGTCTTCGCTTTCGATCTGAAGTCCGGGAGCGTCCTTTGGGAATTTCAAACCGAGGCCCGAACGCGACTCGTTGAAGATCCTGGATGAGAGCGGCAAGCTCAACCCCGCCGCGTTCCAGCCGGTCTTTGGCGATTTCGGCGACGAGTATCTCGCGATGTACCGTCGCTTCTCTCTTGGTTCCGTTCTGTCGTCGCCGATCGTGAGCGGGAGCAGCCTGTTCTTCGGCAGCACGGACGGCAACTGCTACTGCCTGCAACTGCCCGCAGGCGCTCGATAACCCCGTCAAGGAACACTCATGAATCGATCCACCCTTCTCCTATCCGCGGCCCTCTTAGCCGCACTTGTCACGCAGTCCGATGCCCACTTCCTATGGATCTTTACCGATCAGACGCACCGTCGGGCGTCGTTCTCCATCGCCGAGCAGCCTGGGGCAGACCCGATTCCGATCAAGATCGCGCCGGGCAAGGAGGGCATCAAGCTCGACTCGGTTGGCTTTGGCAAAATCGCGCCGGGCGCGAACGGGACCGGATTGGAAGCAGATCTTCTGAAGCCTTCCGGGGCGGTCCGTTTGCCCTACCGTGTTTTCCAGGACTCTCTCGTAACCTGGTGGGCGAAGACGGCCATCGACTTCAAGGCCGCCCAAAGCACGCTTGGACAACGATACGAGATGACGGCGAGTCTCGCGCACGGCCGAGTTACGGTTCGGGTCATCGGAGAAGGCCGCCCCGTCGCGGGCTGCACGGTCGAGGTCTATGGGGATGGGATTCCCACCGGAACGACGGCTAAGACCGATCGGAACGGGCAAGCCGAGGTCGCCAAGGCCAAGATCGGAACAGAGAGCTTCGGCGTGGAGATCGCGGTGAAGAATCCCGGGACCTATCGAGGCGGAACCTATCGGCAGCGCCTCGAAATGGTCTCCCTGACCGTCCGTGTCGACCAGCCCTAAAGGCACGCCCCGCCCCAGCCTTCCGTCGACCAGGCATAAGCGATTGAGCCCCGGCGACATGGGCGACGTCCGATCGGAGCGGCCTAACCCACCTGCTGGCCGGCAGGCCGCGCTCTCGACGTCGATGGGGCGAGCCGTAGCCGTCTCGATCTGGCTGGCGATCATCTGGATGGAAGGAAAGCTACGTGACCTGGAGCCCTCAGTCGACCAGGCTGTCGCCGCCGGACGAAAAACGCAGAGGCCTGCCGGGCGACTACGCGCAAGGCGGGGATGTCCACAGATCACACCCAACAATCATCACTATAGGCACCCCCGATGTGATGATTGTTGAGATCTCGGGTTAATAGCGGCGTCGAGGATGATGGGTTCCCTCGACCGCCCTCCTCCTCACGGCGCGGCGTCGATCAGCATGATCTTCCCGACATACTGCGACCCCTGAACCGAGTAGCCGCTGATCGCCAGTCCGTGGGCGCCGGAGGGCAATAGCTGCGTAGGCGTCCCGATGCCGGTCGGCCTTGCCGAGTCGAAAGGCGATAAACATGAAGGTCGCCCGACACCGCATCGATCTCGTAAACCCGGTCCTGCGCGAACGCTACCTGCAAGCCGGCTTGCCGCGCAGCCTGACAGCGTTCCGACGATCGATTGGCTCGCTTCGTCGACGATGTCGCCGTTCGCCAGGTAGACCTCGCTGTCGGCCTCCTTGATCTCGGTAAGCACAAACATGTTGTGAGCGCCCAGATTGAGATGCATGGAGCCGTCCGCCAGCCCGTCGGCGCCCACGAGCCCATCGTGCACTTCCGAATCGGCGGTCAGGACTCGGCTTCCATCCGAGCTGAAGACGTACTCCTCGAGGCCAGGAGCGGCCAGAGTCGCAGGCCTCATCAAGTCCGTTGTCGAGAAGCCCGACCGTGGTCGGGGATTCGCCGCCGGAGATGTTCTGCATGAGATGAACGCAAAGCAGCGAGGGATTACTTGGCGCGGAGTCGATCGAAAGCATCGAGTAGGGCAGGCCGTTCCCATCCGTCCCCAACCCGAATCCTCCCGAGACCTGCCCCTGGGATCGATCGAGTGGTTTGATCCAGTTCCCGGCATTCGAGACCAGAAAGGCCGCCTTGCCGTCCCACCAGAGCGAACTGCCGTTGTCGAGCGCGCCTACCGTCGAGACGGAGCCGGTCGATAGATCGACCGAATCCAGCGCGTTGGCGCTGGAATCGCCCATGTCGTTGACGGTGCCGGTGGCGACGAAGATCCGCGTCCCGTCGGCGCTCGGCGCCATCCCAAGCGAATACACGTCGACGAGCCGCCCGCTGATGGGAGGCGCGGAGTTGGATTGGCTACCGGCTCCTGCACCGCCGCACCCGGCCAGGCACAGGGCGCAGATTCCTAGCACAGACAACTTCACGCTTCAGTTATCGGCGATCTTGCCAGGTTCTTGACTTGAAGGTACTGCACTGGGGCTTGGCCCGCCGGCCGCCCGTACATCCCGAGACGGCACACCGAGGGCATCTGAAACGCACCGATGCCCTACGCTCCGATTGTCGGGCCATTCAGCATCCATACGTGTCCGAATGGATCCCGAATCTTACTGATCCGGCCGTAAGGCTGGTTGTCCGCGGGGCGAAGCAACTCTGCTCCGGCAGTGACCGCCTTTGCGGTGCTCTTGTCCACATTCTCGACTTCCAGATGCAGGATGATCGACGTTCCCCCAAGCTGTCGAGGGCTCATGTTATGGCCGGGTGTCTCGTCTGCGAGCATGATCAGAGCTCCGCCGATGCAGATTTCCGCATGGCCGATGCGCCCCTCCCAGACGATGGGTTCCCCAACTTCGGTAGCGTCGAAAGCTGCTTTGTAGAAGCTGATCGCGGCCAGAGCATCGTGAACCGCGAGCATCGGGGTAAGGGTCTGCCAATTTGCAGTAGTTGCCATCTCAGTCGATTAGTGTAGTCCGCACAGCAGGTTCAGCAACCGCTCGACGAACTCGTCGGCGCGTAGAA
>DATJYD010000154.1:0-7691 GCA_035499755.1 Fimbriimonadaceae bacterium | reverse complement strand
CATGTTGACTCGGATTCAGAGGGGCGCCCGGGCGATAAGACTGGAAAGGCCGTCGAACCGCTCCAGACGGCACCGAGGGTTCCAGTGACTCAGACCAAGCGGCGTGCCCACGATCCCGCATCTGACCTGGACACGGCCCTTCCCCCAGCACTGAGCGGGGGGACGGTGACGGTCGGTCCCTTGAGCCTTGACTCAGAGATGCCAGGGTCGACTACCATGACGCTTAAGATCGCGGGAGGCGAGGTGGCCACTCCGACGTTTCGTCAGCCAGAAGCGCACCTTGTTGAAATCTCCATTCCGGGAGCCACTGTCGCAGATGGCGTGGACTTCTCATCGGTAGAGGGTCCAACGATTCAGAGCGTGCAGACCAGGAATGAAGACACCGGAGTCGTCCTCGCCTTGAAGCTTGCCAGGCCAATGGGGGTGGAGCTGTCGCGTATAGACAACGACCTTCGCATACGGCTTTTCAAGCCCGCCGTGGGCGAAGGCCGCTTGGCCGGCAAGGTTGTCGTTGTGGACCCGGGACACGGCGGGCACGACAGCGGAACGCAGGCAGCCGGATACCGTGAGAAGGATCTTACTCTGGCCATCGGCACGCTGCTCAGCCAGAAACTCGCCGACGAGGGAGCGACGGTGATTATGACCCGCACGACCGACGTCTTCGTCCCCCTAAACGACCGGCCGGCGATCGCCAATCGCAACAGGGCCGACTTCTTTATCTCGGTCCACATCAATTCGAACGAAGTCGACGACTCGGCGAGCGGGACGATCACCTTCTATCACCACGACGATCCGATCTGCCAGCTCATGGCCGACTGCATCGAAAGCGAGATCGTCAAGGTGAACGGAATCGGGGGCATGGGCACCTGGAGCGACACCAAGGTTCATCACTCCGGCTTCGCCGTCTTACGAGGCGCAAAGATGCCCGCCGTCCTGATCGAGTGCGGGTTTCTCAACTCCTCCAAAGACCGGACGAGGATGCTCACGGACGAGTTCCAGAACGATGTGTCCTCGGCAATCGTCAAGGGCTTGGAGACGTATCTAGGCGAGGCGGAAGGCCAACGGACGCAGCGCCGAGCCATACGAAAATGAAATCAGAAGTCAGAACAGATTCCCGCAAGCGACTCAACCGGATAAACGGCCAGATCCTTGGTCTCCTCAAGATGATCGACGACAAGCGCACCTGCGCGGAGATCCTCCAACAGGTGGTCGCCGTACGATCCGCACTGGACCAACTCGGCATTGCGCTGCTGGCCGAGCATGTCCAGACCTGCGTTCTGCACCAAGGCACGGAACATCCGGAAGACCGCTGTCAGGAGCTTCCGGAGGAGGATCGGTCAGCGGAGATCCGCTCGACCCTTAAGCGATTTCTGAAGTAGGGTGCGGCACCCCAGGAGTTTGAAAGGTGCCGCATGCCTGTCGAGTCTCGAAGCCTTCGGCTGGGTAAACCGAAGCAGATAAGCGGGCGATCCAATCCGTTTCCCGCCAAACAACTCCCTCGACATTATACAGCAGATACTCCAGGGGAGTATTCCAAAAACGAGTTTATCCGCAACTCCCGGGCTTGATGGCGTAATCCGTGGCTAGAAACCGGCACGCTTAGCCGCTCCTAGCAGTTCTGCTGGATGCTTGCCGGTATGAAAGCCCAAGCTTTGCGCCAGGAAGATTCATCATCACCCTAGGCACCCCCAGAATGATGATACGAGTCGTAGGCGCTCTCGGCCGCAACCGTGCGCGCGCCATAGCCCCCAGGCAGGGCGTGGGTGGGCCGCGCACCCCCTGGGAGCGCCAGATTCATCCGGCTCCGGAAACGAGTCGTTACCACCCAGCCTGGCAATCGCCACCAAGCTCCGGCGCAGGGAATCATCCCTTCCGGTTCTACGCCAAGAACCCGAACATGCCAGGCGCGATCCGCATGCCTCCGCAACGTGGGAAAGCAGCCACGGAAGCGGTCGCGGAGCCAGATCTCCGAAGCAACAGCCGGAAATCGAGATTCGGTAGACGCGCTCTGAGGATCGGCATCCTGGCTCCAATAATATACTCCCATGGAGTATCCAGAAAGCCGGACGAGCAAAGCCGCCCCTCTCGGCGAAGTGGCTATTCGAGTCGACCACCTTGCAGTTCAATACAGGTCCAAGGTGCGCTCGGTAGAGGCGGTTCGTGATCTGTCGTTCGAAGTTCGCGAAGGCGAAGTCGTTGGATTCCTCGGTCCGAACGGAGCCGGCAAGAGTTCGACCATCAAGGCCCTGATCGGCTTTCTCTCTCCCGCCGCTGGGACGTGCCAGATCTTCGGCCTCAAGGCCGGGACATTGGAAGCCAAAGCAACGATCGGGTATTTGCCAGAAGTTGCAACCTACTATCCGTTCCTGACCCCCCTGGAAACCCTGAAGCTCTACGGAAAGCTCCAGTGCCTCAAAGGTCCGTCCCTGGACCGGGAAGCCAAGGAACTTCTCTCCCTCGTCGGCTTGGAGCAGGCTATCCGCAAGCAGAATCGCGCGCTTAGCAAAGGCATGCTCCAGCGGGTCGGCATCGCTCAGTCCCTCCTCGGCAACCCTCGATTACTGATACTCGATGAGGTGACGAGCGGGCTCGACCCGGTCGGGAGACGACAGCTTAGACAGATCCTGAAAGATCGCCAAAAGAAGGGGGCGACGCTCTTCTTTTCGAGCCACGAGCTAAGCGAGGTCGAGGGGATCTGCGACCGGATCCTGCTGATCGACAAGGGTTCGCTGATCGACGAGCGAGTCGTCCTGGACCTGAAGGATGCCCTTCGAAAGTATTCACTCCGCTTTACCGGCGACGCGCCGATGTTCGGGCTCGCCCAGCAGTGGTCGGAATCCGATGGAAACTGGATCGCCGAGTTCGCCGACAAAGAGCGCTTGCTCGAAGGAATCGACAGGGTGACCAGTGGCGGCGGGAAGGTGTTAGACGTGGTCTCGCAGGAGGGTTCGCTCGAAGACTACTTCGTAGAGACGATCGGGAGGGCAGCATGAAGCTGTATGCTTGGGGAGCGCTCGCCCAGGGCGTAGTGCTGGAATCGGTGCGCAGGAAGGACCTGTGGGTCGTGGCGATCCTCGGGTTTCTCATCATGATGGCGGCGGGGACGCTGGGCTTCTTCGGCATGCAAGGGCTGCAGATCTTCGTCAAGGACCTGAGTGTGTCGGTTCTGGGCATGTTCTCGACCATCGTCGCGATCCTGACGGCGGCCAGGATGCTGCCGGACGAAATCAAGCAGCGCACGCTCTATCCACTGCTCGCAAGGCCCATTTCGCGCTTCGATCTCATAATCGGCAAGACGATCGGATCGGTCCTGGTGAGCTGGATCGCCTTCCTCGTGTTGGCGGCCCTTACCGGCATCGCCCTCCTCACGTTCCACGTGAAATTCGAGCCGATCATGCTTCAGTATCTCCTGTGCAAGATGATGGGCTTGGCCCTCACCTGCTCGCTGGCGGTAGCGCTGAGTGCCTACATGACGCCGGCAGCGGGAGCGACGATGAGCTTCATTCTCGTCTTCGGGTCGAGCATGATCACGCGAGCCACGATGATGGCATACATCGGGGCAGCCCCCGAACTCAAACCGGTGATCCGGATCTTCACCGCGATCTTTCCCGAGTTCACTCTGTTCGATCTCGGCGGCCGGGTCGCCAATCTGAACTGGGCGCCGGTTCCCGTCTGGGTCGTCTTGTTCCTGTTCGGCTACATGTTCTTCTATTCGAGTAGCTTCCTTGGTTTGGCCTGGCTTAAGTTCCGGAGACAAGCCGTATGAAGGCGCATCTCCTGCTCATCTCCGTTCTCGGCGGAGCCGGTGCGTTCAGCTTGAACGCCGGCAACGTCACGCCGATCGTCAATCCGCCGGTTAGGGTTAGCGGGCTCGACGCCCACGACGGGTCCGCGGCGGCCTCGCTGCTCGGCCAATTTCGCACGAACATTTCTGCATGGCTCTGGGTCCACACCGACCTGTACCTCCATAACGGGGTCCACATGAGGCCGATCACCGATGCGGAGCGCAAGGCCGGCATCCAGATCGAAGGTCCTCGGGCGGACTCCGTGATCTACAAGGAAGTCTCGATTACCCTCGTCCCATCCCCGGAGCGCGATTATCGCGGGATTGTCGGTGACGTCGATCGCGCGGTGAACGCGTGGAAGCCGATGAAGAACCACACCCACAACGATCCCATGCAGACGCTTCCCCTGTTCCGGCTGATGACTTGGCTAGATCCTCAATTCATCGACGGATGGACCACTGGGGCAAGCGTCCTCGCCCGCGACCGTTCGCCGGCGGGCACGGCCAAAGCCATGAAGCTCCTGAACGAGGGTCTGGCTCAAAACCCTGACAGCGTCGACATCTTGACCGAAATAGCCTACTTGGACATCACGCGCAAAAACGACCTGAACGGAGCGATCCCGTTGTTGGAGCATGCCCGGGAGTTGGGATTCAGTCACCTCGGAACGATCGCCGACAATGAGCGAGACGCGCTCGAAAACACTTACCACTGGCTGGCGCTGTGCTACCGCGACACAAATCGGCCGCTCGATGAAAGGCGCGTTGCCGCACAGGGAATCGGGGCGTTTCCTGACGACAAGGTGCTGCCTCACCTGCTCGCCGGGACCGCGCCTGGAGACTCCGCGAAGGAAGCAGACTCGATGCGGGTTGGCGGTGAGTAGTCATCCTTGGCAAGGGCACTAACCAAGGCGTCCTCGCGAGCACGACGGGCAAGTTCGGCACAGCCTTAAGTTGACGCAATGCGCGCCCGCGACGGCTAAGCCGCCAATTACGAGGGGCGTGACACCCCACCCGCGATCCTCGCCAATGCGTCCAGCCGCAAGAGCAGCCAACCCGGCAGAAAAGGCCACCTGAGCTGCTCGACTCTTGTGGACACGGTATCCCCGACATAGGCTCGTGATCCCAACCGTGGCGGATGTTGCAAAAAGGCCCCACTCGACGAAGCCGGAGGAGAGTCCAACTCCGATCGCCGCGGGGAGAATCGTGAGCAAAACAGGCATCAGAGCGCAATGGATTGCGCAGGCCACGCTCGCGACCGTTCCAAACCGGTCAAGCCGGTCGGTCGATAACGCGCGCACGTCGCCTGAAGCCGAGTCTGCAAGATCAGCCGTAGGGTTGGCGAGGCGGAACATTCTCAGTGAATCCACCACATGTTGTCGTCCGTGGCCTTATAGGTAGCGGCAAACGGCAGGACCTTAACGTGCCCGTCGATGAAGGAATACGGGGCCTTGCCTGCGTAGCGCTTGGA
Organism: Fimbriimonadaceae bacterium; assembly: GCA_035499755.1. Taxonomy (GTDB): domain Bacteria; phylum Armatimonadota; class Fimbriimonadia; order Fimbriimonadales; family Fimbriimonadaceae; genus JAEVZK01. Next base: position 2,439 of record DATJYD010000154.1, on the reverse strand, counting down.
ATCCAGCAGAGGCTCCCAGTCCACGCAATAGGGATCGTTCGGAAGAACCGAACAAGGCGGGAAGATGCGACCATGACTCCACCAATAGGGGCTGCTCTGGTCGACTTTCTCATAGGGGTCGATCCCAAAGTCGAAGTACTCCGAAGTCCAAAAGGGATCGGTCGCAGGCGGAGGCGGGACGGGAAGCGGGGCTGTGCCCGTCTGCACGTCCCAGTCCTTAGCGCGCAAGGTGCTGTAGATCGTATTCGAGGGATGCTCGATGCTCGATTCGCTGTTCGCGTCGCAAGTGAGAAGGCCATTATCGATGAAGGAGCCCCACATGTAGGGCATGTTCTTCGACGGGTCGGCGGGGTCCCACCACACATTGAGCTTGTCCACCGTGCCTCTGCCCATCTTGATGTAGGCGTCGAGAGTCTGCTGATAGAAGTTGACCGACCACCAGCTCACGACCGTCCAGTTGCCGTTTCCGTCGCTCGCCTGAATCCGCGGAAAGAAGTCGTCGTAGTCGCCCTCGTACATGATGATGGCCGTCTGGATTTGCTTCAGGTTCGACATACAGACCGTCTTGTTTGCCGCCAGCTTCGCTTGCGCGAACACGGGGAACAGAATGGCCGCAAGGATCGCGATGATCGCGATCACGACGAGGAGTTCGATGAGGGTAAAAGCCGTTCGGGAGTGCATAGTTGGGTCTTCTCCGTATACTGGGGGGGAGTATACAACAAGAAGATCCATCATGCGTAGTTCTTCTTGGGAGAGAACCGAGTGGTGCGAGGTTTGAAGCGAAGGACCTCGGATCTGACCGCGTTACGAGCAGACTGCAGGCGTATTGAACCTCTCGCCAATAGAGCAGAACCCCCCAGGCGCCCCCTGTTCGAGCACGCGTGTCACGAACTGGAACGAGCATCCGCATACCTCTCGGATGTGGCATGTGGCGGAGATTGGTGGACCCACATCAAACCGGCTATCCGTCAGATGTGACCCAGGGCTTTCGGGAAGATCCCAAGCGACCCGCCGGAGGCCGCCGACAATGAGTTAACCTTGTGCCATGAGCCTCGCCACGCTCGCTATTATCTCGCTTATCGCCGCGAAGCCGCTCCAGACGGGGCTTAGCAAGGAGGGTGAAATGACTCCGGAACGGCACAAGGTAGTCCTCGACGGCCTGCTGTCCGCTCGGTCGCGTCCCATGGGACGGAATCCGCCTTAGAAACGAAAGAGATCCTCGTCCGCGATCTCGGCGAGGGCCTCGGCGTGCTCCAGGCTCAGGGTTTCGAGCCGAACACGAGGGCCCCCAGCGCGACAGGTTCAACCCAGGCATCGCTCATCGGACTGGAGTCTGTCATCTTGCTGCAGCGGCTCTGAGAGTCGGTGAGTCAGCCCGGACGGTGCAGGAGTGAAAAGCCGCTCGCCACGGGGCGTCGTGGGGCAGCGCTGCTCATGGGTTTTGAGCGTTAGGTGAATCCGGTGATTCAGCGAGAATCGGCGGACTCGGTGGTCGGACCCCGCAAACCGCATTCGTACCTACCGCACATGGCGGAAATGCGGCCGCAGCGTCTCCACGTGCGCGTGGTCGGTCCAGTCGAGGGAGACGATCGTCATCGAGTGGCCGCAAGCCGAGCGCTCGTGGTCGGGGGCGATCACCTTGACCTCGCCGAACTGACGGGCGACGCCGACCAGGGCGGCGAGTCCAGGGGCGAGGATGCCGTCGTCGTTGGTGACGAGAATACGCATGAGGGGCTTGAGTTTAGCCTGCGGACTCCCGGCTGTGCCAAAGCGGCCCAGGTTCTATCGGCGTCGACGCAGCAAGGCGAGCACGCCGACACCGAGAACGGCCAACGTGACCGGCTCCGGTACTGGCGATGCGTCAGCGCGGACCATGAACGTCATGGCCGTGCCGAACATCGAGAGACTGCTGTAGCCGCCCAGAAGACCCGCGGGCGCAACTGCGAACCAGCCGTTGGCCGACTTGCCGGTCGCGTCAAAGTCGAGCGGCGCCCATTGATAACCGTCCGGAAAGCTCGGAATATAAGCGCCGACAAAGAAGCTGGTCCCAACCGCCATGGTAACCGGATTTAGGGCATAGCTGTTGAAAGTATCCGAGCCAACATTGGCGGTTACCGTGTCGATGCTCTGAATGACTTGAGCGTCAGAGGGGTCGCCATCCTGGTTGGGATCGCTCAGCAGGAGGACTTGGACTGCCAGTCCATTCGGGATGATAGGCGCCGCTCCCTCATAGTCCAGATGTGAGCCCCAAACGAGGTCGATCGAGGTGAGCGTCTCGCCTCCCGATGCGATCGTGTACTGATTCAAATACTGTCCTACGAGGAAGTCAGGCTGAATCTGCCCCGACGTCAATGCTCCCTCGGAGGTGCCGTCGTCGTACTGGTAGAAGCTCGCGCCTGCTCCTGCGGCCAAACCTAGCACCACGCAAATGGCGATCCA
>DATJYD010000153.1:0-3175 GCA_035499755.1 Fimbriimonadaceae bacterium | reverse complement strand
GCGCGCTATCTGCTCACTATCCTATTCTCCTATTCTCCCATTCTCCCACTCACCCATTCCCCCTCGGCTGTCATGGAAACACACTTCGTCGCAGGTTCGGCCCAACGGGTAATCTCCGAGGCAATTCTAGCGCAAGGAGTTGAAGCTCGAAATGGCAAATGTTCCCTCCGATCTGAAGTACACGAAGACCCATGAGTGGGTTCGCGTAGAGGGCGATGTGGCGACGCTTGGGATCACCGATTACGCCCAGTCGGAACTCGGAGATATCGTCTACGTCGACCTGCCGACTCCCGGCCGGGTTCTGAACGCCGGCGAGACGGTCGGCAGCGTGGAATCCGTCAAGACCGTTTCGGATGCCTATACTCCCGTCGACGGCGAAGTCGTCGAAGTGAACGGCGCGCTTGGCGCCCAGAGCGACCTTCTCAACAGCGATCCCTACGGCGAAGGCTGGATGGTCAAGATCCGGCTCGCCGATCCTTCCCAGACTGGCTCCCTGCTCGACGCGCAAACCTATTCGGAGACACTGCACTAAAGGAGGATTCGAGGATTGGAGGATTAAAGGATTGAGGTCCGAATTCAATCCTGCAGTCCTCTGATCCTGCAGTCCTGCAATCCTATGCCTTACATCCCCCATACCGAAGAAGACCGAAAGGAGATGCTGGAGACGATCGGCGTCAAGAGCATCGATGAGCTGTTTCGCGAGATTCCCGACAACCTGCGCCTGAAGGGCGAACTGAACATCCCGTCCGCCCTCGACGAGCATCGGCTGCTTGCCAAGCTATCCTCGCTCGGCCGCATGAACAAGCAGATGCTGAACGATGCCGTCTGCTTCCTCGGAGCTGGAATCTATGACCGGTATGTGCCCTCGACCGTCAACGCCATCATCTCGCGCGGCGAGTTTCTCACCGCCTACACGCCCTACCAGCCGGAGCTGAGCCAGGGCTATCTGCAGGCGATTTACGAATTCCAGTCGATGGTCTCCGAGCTGTACGGGATGGATGTCGCCAACGCCTCGATGTACGATGGCGCGACCGCAATGGCGGAAGCCGCGATCCTTGCCCACGGCGTCAACGGCAAAAAGAAAGTCGTGGTGAGCGGCGCTGTCCACCCCCACTACCGCGAGGTTCTCAATACCTATTGCTGGTCGACCTCCCTCGATGTCGATACCATTCCCGCGCCGGAAGGGGCGACCGAGGATTACTCGAAAGTCGACGCCGAGACGAGCAGCGTCATCGTTCAGTATCCGAACTTCTTCGGCACGATCGAGGACCTGGCCGTTGCTCGCGACGCCGCGCGCAAAGTTGGCGCCACCTTCATCGTCGTCGCCGACCCGATCGCCTGCGCGATCCTGCCGCCTCCGGGTGAATTCGATGCCGATATCGTGGTGGGCGAGGGCCAGCCGATGGGCATCTCGATGGGCTTCGGCGGGCCGCTCTGCGGGCTTTTCTCCTGCAAGGAATCACTCGTGCGGCGGATTCCCGGCCGCATCGTCGGCCGGACTAAGGAAGCCCACGGCGAGCACTGGGGCTACGTGATGACCCTCCGTACCCGCGAGCAGGACATCCGGCGCGAGAAGGCGACCTCCAACATCTGCACGAACGAAGCCTTGATGGCTCTCTGTGCCACCGTCTACATGGAGGCGTTGGGCAAGAATGGGATGCAGGTCATCGCCCGAGACACCGTACAGAACACCCAATACGCGATCAAGAAGCTGACCGCGGCGGGAGCGCGGCTGCGCTTCTCCGGGAAGGTCTTCGGGGAGTTCGTGCTGGAGCTTCCCGCCGATCCGCGCGAAGTGCAGACCAAACTGCTCAACCAGAAGATCCTCGCCGGCCTCCCGCTCGGGTTCTACTATCCGGAGTTGAAAGACTGCCTCCTCGTCGCGGTCACCGAGACGCGCACGAAGGAGCAGATCGACGACTTCGCGGCGAAGCTCGCCGACGCGATTCGGTGACACGGGGTGCCCTGGTCTGTGGACATCGGTGCCATCTGTGGTTCTCTCCAGCCTTAACCGCGGATGAGGCCGATGCGGCGCACGGCAGAAAGGGTCGACTTCCGCAGCGGGGACGCTGATCGCGCAAAGCGGCGGCGTAACTCGCGGGAGCCGTAGGCTCTATGCCCGACACCTTGGAGGCGCTGCACAGAGTTGTTCCCGGAAAGTACACCCTAGTTCGGCCTGACCTGTGGAGACCGAGCCCAGGGGTGAACCCGTGGACCCGGGGTCTGCGTCATAGTTGAGCAATGGTCCTTACCGCGCTGCTTCTCCTGTCGCAAGCCTCGGCATCCGATCTTCAGTCGGAGCTGAACACCCTCGCCCAGAAACGGGACGTCGCTGCCCTCACCCATTATCTGGAGCCGCTCAAAGGGCCGAACCCCTTCCAACTGCTGAAGACGGGAGGAGCCTATGGCGTGGGAAGGTTCGGATGGAAGGCCGTATACCTGAACATGCTCGGCCAGAGCTACTTCATCTTCACGACCGACCTGACGAGCGAGGACATCGGCGAACTGCTTTTCCGGCTCGAAGACGGCAAGCTGGTCTATATTCCCGAGGACTACGCGAACGCGGAGAGAATCAACTCCCACGTCTTCGATGTCCGCTTCGATCTTGCCGCCCACAAGGCCATCATCAAGGATACGGTCGATCTGCAAATGGTCGGCCGTCCGACCATGACCCCCTTCCTGCGCATCGGCCCCAACTACCGGGTGACGAAGATCGTGGATGGCGAAGGGAAGCCGGTCGCGTTTCTCCAGGGCGGCGGCATCATCTGTTTCCCCGGCATCAACTTCGACCAGAAACTGACCCTCTACTACGCGGCCATCGTGAACAAGCCGCAATACGCGGGGAGCGTCTCGACCAAGGAAGCTATGCTGACCAACGACTATTGGTATCCCATGGTCGCCCGCCAGCCCGCGCCTTACACGCTCACCGTGACAGTCCCGAAGGACTGGGTTCCGGTCGGGCAGGGCGATCTCGTCGGGGAGACCGTCACCGGCGATGAGAAGAAAGCGACCTTCAAGATGGACGTGCCCGTCACCTACTACAGCTTCTCGGCCGCCCCCTACGAGACGGCCTCCAAGACCACGGGCGGCATCCAATACTCCGTGTGGAGCAACAGCCTGACCAAGTCTCAAATGGAGTTGCAGGATGAGCTGTATCCGCCCATCATCGAGCTTT
>DATJYD010000152.1:0-3330 GCA_035499755.1 Fimbriimonadaceae bacterium | reverse complement strand
CGGCTCTTGTGCGCCACTGAGGTCATGTTCGCCTACGGCACGGTTCTCATGGGCGCGATGCAAGGGGCGGGCGACACCGCCAGGCCGATGTGGATCTCGCTGTTCGCAATGTGGGGGGTGCGCGTACCACTCGCCCTCTTCCTGGCGCTGCCGAGGGGGATTAACCTAACCACCTGGCTCCTCCTGCCTTTCGGAGCGGGCCTGGGCGCGTCCGGGGCCTGGATCTCCGTCTCCTTGACCCAGGCTATTCAGGGGGCCCTCATGATCTGGGTGTTCAAGCTGGGCGGCTGGAAGCTGAAGCAAGTCTAGGCTGAAACTCGGTTCGGCAACGCCAACGCTCCAACGCCGAAGGCCGTTTCACTCGGGTTGAGAGCCCTCCTAGCGTTGGGCATTTCGGCGCGAGGCTAGTCGGTTTGCATTGGAACGGCCTAACATAGAGAGACATGCGCGTTCTTCCCGTTTCCGCCCTCGCCGCCTTCGCCTGCCTGACCTCGGCTCAGACCGTTCGGCTCCAGCTCAAGTTCCCCGCGGGGGAGACCCAGCGCGTTACGACGGCGATGAGCATGAAGACGACGACCGAGGCAGGGCAGTCGTTCGAGATGCTCCTGAACCAGAGCGGGAACTCGATGATGAAGGTGCTCCGGGCGACTCCGCAAGGGGGCGGGGTCGTGAGGATGACGATCGGGGATGAGAAGACCTCGATGACGCTGAACGGGCGCGCGATGACGGTTCCGAGCACAGCGACCGCGACGAAGGGCATGAGCCTTACCTTCGAGTTCCTACCGAACGGACGGATCTCGAACATCACGGGGCTGGACGAACTGCTGAAGAAGTCGGGGCAAACGGGATTGACGCCCGCGACCGGCCAATCGATGAGGGACATGATGAACTTCAGCTACGGCGGCATCCTGCCCGACCATCCGGTCCGCCCGGGCGACAAATGGAGCGGCGATATGAGTTTCAACCAGGGGCCGATGGATATCCAGGTCCACCTTACGTCGAAGCTGCTCAGAGTCGAGAACCGGTCGGGTCATCGGATGGCGGTGGTGGGGATGACCGGCACGGGTTCTATCGGGGCGTCGGGGTTGCCCAGCAATGCGGGCTCCATGAACATGAAGACCGACAAGTTCGACCTGACGGGAACGCTCCTGTTCGACCTGAACCGGGGCTGGTTCAGCAAGTCGTCCATGAAGCTGAAGATCCACGCCCACGTGAATGCGGGCGGCCAGGGCCAGCCGGCCAAGTCGGTTGGGATCGGCATGGACATGTCGGTGGACACCGACTACACGCCAGTGCGCTGAGCGTGCCCCGGAGTCCCGATTCGCCGCGTTTCCGGTGATCGGCCATAATAGAGCTTCTGAAAAACTCAATCCCTTGGTATGGGAGGGTCACGCTATGTTGAAAGAAGCTTACGAACAATCCTATCTCTACCGTCTTCGCCACTCGGCCGCGCACCTGATGGCTCAGGCTGTGACCGAGCTCTATCCCGGCGCGAAGCTCAGCATCGGACCTCCGATCGAGAACGGTTTCTACTACGATATCGACTTTCCCCAGTCCATCCGCGAGGAGGATCTGGAGAAGATCGAGAAGCGCATGAAGGAGCTGTCCCAACTCGACCAGAAGATCGAGCGGATCGAGGTCTCGCGCGACGAGGCCAAGCGGCTCATCCTAGACGACTCCATCCCGAGCATGGGTCCCGACGTCGCCGAGTACAAGCTCGAGCTGCTCGAAGCGATCCCCGAAGGCGAGACGATCTCGTTTTACGACCAGAAACGCACGGACCGCGAAGGCAAGCACCACCGGTTCCTCGACCTCTGCCGGGGCCCTCACGTGGACTCGACGAAGGAGATCAAGCACTTTAAGCTGATGAACCTCGCCGGCGCCTACTGGCGGGGAGACGTTCGCAACAAACAGCTCACGAGGCTGTACGGGACGGCGTTCGAATCGAAGGAGGACCTGGAGCATTACCTCCACGTGCTGGAGGAGGCGAAGAAGCGCGACCATCGCATCCTCGGCCGCGAGTTGCACCTCTACATGTTCTCGCCGCGGGTGGGGACGGGTCTGCCGCTCTGGCTGCCGAAGGGCGCGATGCTGCGGGACGTGCTGACGGATACGATGAAGCAGGAGCAGCTCCGACGCGGCTACGAGCCGGTGGTGACGCCGCATATCGGCAACATCAAGCTCTACGAGAAGTCGGGGCACATCCTGACGTTCCGCGACAAGATGTTCCCGTTCATGGAGGATGAGGAAAAGGAGACGCACATCCTCAAGCCGATGAACTGCCCGTTCCACATTGAGATCTACATGTCTCAGATGCGGAGCTACCGCGACCTGCCGATCCGCTACGCGGAGTTCGGGACGGTCTACCGGTACGAGCAGAGCGGGGAAGTGGCGGGGATCTTGCGGGCGCGCGGGTTCACGCAAGACGACGCCCACCTGTTCGTGCGGCCCGATCAGCTTCAGGACGAGTTCATCGGGGTCGTCGACCTCATGAAGACGGTGCTGGCGAAGCTGGGGCTGACGGAGTACCGGGCGAGGCTGGGCACGAAGGATCCGGCGAGCGACAAGTACGTCGGGCACGACGACAACTGGGTCGCGTCGACGGCGGCGATCGAGAACGCGTGCCAGGCGATGGGGATGGACTACGAGGTCTCGCCCGGCGACGCGGCCTTCTACGGGCCGAAGCTGGACCTGATGATCAAGGACGCGCTTGGCCGCGAATGGCAGATGGGGACGGTGCAGGTGGACTACAACCTGCCGGAGCGGTTCGAGCTGGAGTATATCGGCGAGGACAGCAAGCCGCATCGGCCGATCATGATCCACCGGGCGCCGTTCGGGTCTCTGGAGCGGATGATCGGGCTGCTCACGGAGCAGTACGCGGGGGCGTTCCCGTTCTGGCTGGCGCCGGTGCAGTTCGCGATCCTGCCGATCGCGGACCGGCACAACGAGGCGGCGTCGGCGCTGGCGGCCGATCTGCGCGGGCGGCTGTTCGACACGCGGCCGCTGCGGGTGACGGTGGACGATCGGCGGGAGACGCTGGGGAAGAAGATCCGGGAGAACCAGATGCAGAAGATTCCCTACATGTTGATCCTCGGCGACCGGGACATCGAGGCCGGAACCGTCGGTGTGAGATCGCGGGAGGACGGCGACCTCGGGGCGATGACGGTGTCGGAACTGCTGGCGCGGCTCTGATCTTGTTGGCCTGCCCTGGGCGCAGAGCTCGGGTCGATTCTCATTACTCGTTCGCCAGCGCGGCGACGGGGTCTTTGCGAGCGGCGTGCATGGCGGGGATGAGGCCGAAGACGCCGCCGACCAGGATGCAGACGAGGG
>DATJYD010000151.1:0-2918 GCA_035499755.1 Fimbriimonadaceae bacterium | reverse complement strand
AACGACCGTTTGGATCAACGCGCCCTTGGACAAGGTCTATGCCATCGCCCGCAACAGCAAGGCCTATCCCGACTACATGAAGGACGTCAAATCGGTGACGCCGGTCGAGGAGGACGGGAGCCGGTTCGTGGCGGACTGGGTGGGCATCATCCCGACGTTTGGGCTCAAAGTGCGTTGGCGTCAAGAGGAGAACTGGGACGACGCCCGCCACTGCTCCGAGTTTCACCAGATCTCGGGCGACTACGACCGCCTCCAGGGATGGTGGTCGTTCCGCGAAGAGAACGGCGGAACTCGATTCGACCAGAAGCTGGAATACGAATACAACGTTCCGACGCTCGGCCCGCTCGTGAAGAAGGTGATTCACAACATCGTGATCAAGAACCTCGAGAACATTAACGAGGCCTTTCGCCGGCAGGCCGAGAACGGCTAGCCAAACTGCTGGCTGGCTAGGGCGCGGCGAATGAGCCGATCGGGCTGAGGGAGACGCTGGCGCCGCTATAGCCCGTCGCCTTGATCACGAAGTAATAGGTGTGTCCGGAGGTCAGAGCCGGTCCGCCGTAGGCCAACGACGTGCCGCTCGACGTGCCGGTCCATATCGCGCTGATGCCGATCGACGGATCCTCGTCGAAGACGAGCACCTCATACGTGTCGGCGCCCGAAACCAGATTCCAGTTGAACGTGACCGGCCCGAACGTCACCGGATTGAAATTCGTGTCCGGCAAAGTCGTGGTCGTGACGACGGTGCTGAAGGCGCTCTCGCTGTTGTTGGTGTCGGGCGCGTTGGTGTTCAGCGAGGTCATCGCGTACGAGTAGGTTTGGTTTTCCTGGAAGCTCGAATCGAGATCCTCATAGAGGGTGGCGGCGGGATCGCGATAGAAGTCAACCAACCGGAGGCTGCCGGTGCCGACGCTTCCAGGCGCTCGGTAGATGTTGTATCCGATCAGGGATGGATCGCTCATCGGCGACCAATCGAGGTCGATCTCGACGAAGTTGCCAGTGGATGTGTCGCGCGTCTGCACGACCTTCTTGAACTGCGCCCGCCGGGGATACAGGTAGTTCTTGATGTTCTCGTAGGCACTCTGCTGGCCAGCGATACGGGTCGTTGCCACGTAGGGAGTCGTCCAAGCGATCGCTTCCAGGTTGGAGGGAGGACTGAGAAGCGGATCGGTCGGATTCTTGAGCGTGAAGTTCAGGCTCGAGGTCTGGCCGGCCGGAATGTTGACCGTATCGGTATCGGAATCGAAGCCAGCCGCACTGGCGATGATGCTGTAATCGTGGCCGCCGAGCAGGTCGGGAATGGTGAAGTTGCCGTTCGAATCGGTCAGCACCATGCAACTGCTCCAGACGGTCGGGTTGCCATTTTGGGTGGCCGTCGCAAAAACGTGAGCGAACTCGACCAAGTCTCCGTTGCGGTCGTAAACGGTGCCGCCGAAGGTCGCGGTCTGGTTCGATGGCACGACCGTGATGTTCGTGCTTTTCGAAGTCTCGCCGTCGAAGATCTGAACCGTGTTCTGGCCGACGTAATCGACCCCGCCCTGACTTACTCTAGCCTTGATCGTGCGCACGTCGCCGGAGCCGCCGGAGAGCCGGTAGGAGCCGGCCGAGTTCGAATAGGTCTGCGGACCTCCGTCGAGGTACACGAGAGCGTTGCTGACGGGACCTCCGTTGATGTCCTGAACGAAGCCGGTGATGTCTCCCACGGGCGCCGGCCCGTTGCCGCCACAGCCGGCGAGAATGAGTCCCATCAGAGGAAGAACCAAGAAACGCGCTTTCATGGAAATGGAACGCCTCCTGTCAAATGCAGTTACAGTATCGCCCGACTAAGCCGGCCCCGGTTACGTTCCTTGGAGCTTCCTAAGCGCCTCCAACTCCCGCAAGTGGGCGGCGCGTCCGGCGGCAAGAGCCTTCAGCCGGCCCGGCGATGCCGTTCTTCTTTGCTCATCGAGTCACGCCGGCGGCGGTTTCGCCGGCGAATGCGTCGGGGGCCAGCGCGGCGGGCTGGGCCACGGCACCGGCCAGTTCGACGTGGCGTCCGCTTCGGCTGGAGTCCTCGAAGCTATGCATCGCATCGAGAACGTGATAGGCCAGTTCGCCGCTGGCGCGATGGGGCCGATTCTCGGCGATCGCGTAGGCGATATCGAGCACCCCGACGCCTCGCGCGTTCTCCGCGAAACCGTGGGTCAGAGGTTTCGCCTCCCAGTCCGCGTCCGTCGAGCGCCGAACGAGGATCTCGCCGCCAAAGCCGTTCGGATCCGGCACGATCATCGAACCCTCGGTGCCATAGATGGTTATGCAAGGCAGCTTCGCGTGCCAAACGTCGAAGCTCGTCGTGATTTCCCCGATTGCCCCGTTCGCGAAGTCCATGATTCCGGCGACGTGGGTAGCGGTCTCGACTTCGATCACCTTCCCCTTCTTCGGCTCGCTCGTAATCGTGCGGGTCGGAAATGTCACGCGAGTCGAGCCGCTGACTCGGCGGATCGGCCCGATCAGGTTCACGAGCGCGGTCAGATAGTAGGGGCCCATATCGAACATCGGGCCGCCGCCCTGCTCGTAGTAGAACTCCGGCGATGGGTGCCAGCTCTCATGGCCATGGCAGAGCATGAAGGCATGGCAGGCGACCGGCTTGCCGATCGCTCCCTCGTCGATCAATGCGCGGCATGTCTGGAGTCCGCCTCCGAGAAAGGTGTCGGGAGCGCATCCCACGCGCAGGCTGTGCGCCGCCGCTTCCCCGAGCAGCTTTTGCCCATCCTCGCGAGAGATCGTGAGCGGCTTCTCGTTGTACACGTGCTTGCCCGCCGAGATGGCCTTGAACGCGACCTCGGCATGGGCCTTCGGCACTGTGAGATTGAGCACCAGATCGACGTCTTCGCGGCCCAGGAGATCCTCGACGGTCACCCCGGGCACGCCGTATCGCTCGC
>DATJYD010000150.1:0-2216 GCA_035499755.1 Fimbriimonadaceae bacterium | reverse complement strand
GACGGACGACAGCATCGGACTGGCGCAGCAGGCGACTCGCGGCTCCCAGAAGTATCAGGCGCGGATCATTTGGATCGACGGGACCGCGAACATAGACAAATACAACTCCGAGGACAAGATCGTCGGCCTCGTGAAGGAGTTGAAGGACATCGGTTTCAACACGATCGTCTTCGACGTCAAGCCGATCTCCGGCCAGGTCGTCTACAAGAGCAAGTTCGCTCCCAGGCTGACGGAATGGAAGGGCCAGGTGCTGCCCGCCGATCTCGACCCTCTTGCGGTCTTTTGCCGGGAAGCGAGAAAGGACGGGATCTCGCTCTTCGTCTCCCTCAACGCCTTCAGCGAAGGTCACAACCTGATGAAGACCGGTCCGGCCTTTACCGGCGATATGGCGAAGTGGCAGTCGGTCCTTTACGAGACCAAGATCCAAGTTCGGTCGATCGCGAACACCAGTTTCCCGGTCAGCAACGACTTTAACAAATTGCCTCCCGCTGACGGATCGATGATCGCCGGGTTCAACGACCCCGACAAGCTGCCGCCCCCCGGCGATTCCTTCTTCTGGGTGGCGATCAACCGAGGCGGCGTCATCACGCAGTCTGAATCTGGATCTCAGATCGGCAAGGCGAAGATTCCGAATCTCGGCTCGATACTGATCGGCGTCGGGCCAGGCGCGGATTTCCTGCGGCAAGTCGGCTACGTAAACCTGAAACTGGCGTTTGACACCACTCCCGACTTCGTTCCCGCGGGTCAAAGGCCGGAGGAGCAGATCCCGCTCATGGTCAATCCGCTCTTGCCGGCGGTTCAGGATTATGAAAAGGACATCGTCAAAGAGATCCTGAGCAATTACGACGTCGACGGCATCATTTACGACGACCGGCTCCGCTTCGCGGGCATGAACGCCGATTTTTCGGATTTCACGGAGGCCGCGTTCGAGAAGTATCTCGGCCGGCGGGTGGTTTGGCCGGACGACGTCTTCAAGTTCACCCTTAGCCCGGGGCTCGACCAGGGCGTCGATCCCGGCCCCTATTACGACGCCTGGATGACCTGGCGAGCGCAGGTGCTCAGGAACTACGTGATGACGATCCGCCAGACGATCAAGTCGATCAAGCCGGCCGCGCAACTTGGCGTCTACGCCGGCTCCTGGTACGGCGAGTATCCGCGTCTTGGCCAGAACTGGGCCTCGCCGACTGCCGATGCCGGCTTCTGGTTTATGACGCCCGAATATGCTCAGACCGGAATCGCTCCGTTGCTGGACTTCCTGATCACCGGCTGTTACTATCCGACCGCCACGATCCGGGATGCGATGAGGCAGGCGATTCCGATTGGTTTTACAATCGAGTCGGCCGGCCAACTCACGAACCGGCTCGTGCGAGACCAAACCTGGACCTACGCGGGAATCTCCCTCGACCAGTTCCGGGGCAATCCGGAGGGCCTCGGCGCGGCCATCCAGGCCGCATGCGGGGCCACCCAGGGCGTCATGGTCTTCGATCTCTCTCACGATTTCGAGGGCTCGGCGAACGTATTTCGGTCGGCGTTCCAGCAGCAGGTTTTCGCGCCCCACCAGGTTCCGGGACTGCTGACCGACATTCGCAATCGTCGCGCGGCGGTCGATAAGCTCGGCCAACGCGAGCCGACCATCATCATCAGTGGCGGCGCGAGCGGAACCGGGCAGTAGGTTCAGGGCGTTGCCTGCTTCTCGATGCCGAGCAGATATTCCTTGAAGCCCTTTGCCGCCGGAAAATCCCCTGGCCTCGCGACCATGGAATACCGAGCGCCATCGGGCGAGAAGAACAGCGCGATCCCCGGCCCTTTCGGTCGGATGAACCGGATCGTGCCCCAGGCCGTCCATCCGCCGGGTTTCAGACCTCCGCGGTTCAGCCCGAGTCCGGGCAGGAACTTCAACAGCTTTTCGATGTCGCTTTGCTTGGTGAGGACGAGCTGTTTGGGCGGATTGTAGGGCTTCTTGCCGTCATCGCCACAGAGAAACACGAATTGGACTCTGGTGAAAGTCTGCCCCAAAGCCAGGGATGAGGCGAAAACGAGAAAAGCGGCGAGTGCGGAACGCATACCCATCAAACGCGCGAACCGCTCCAGCGCATTCCCCGAAAAGAGGAAGAGCCCCGGTGATCGGCCGGGGCTCTTCTTCGCTGTCTTCCCAGGGAGGGTGGGTTCATTACCGAACCCGCCGGTCAGACGTGTTGCGGGTTAGTTAAAACCCA
>DATJYD010000149.1:0-6687 GCA_035499755.1 Fimbriimonadaceae bacterium | reverse complement strand
ATGATCCTCAAAGCCCCGTAAGCGGTCGCCTCGACCAGCGCGCGGTAGATCTCCGGCGCGCTTGTGTGCAGGCTCTGGCCGATCAGGAGTCCTGTGAGCTGCGGATCGACGAGGATCGTGCGGTTGCCGTTGTTCCAGTCGAGAGCGACGAGCCCGCTCTCGCCGGGCTTTAGTCCGGAAGCGGCCGCGGACAGCTTTTCGTGCGCATCCGGCCCCGCGTACTCCGGTGGGCAAAGCTGGCGGACGAACCAATTGAAGAGATCGCCGACCGCCGACTGGCCGGCCTCCAGCCCGTACATGCCGGGCAGGACGGTGTCGTCGGCGATCCCGCAGAGCCCGGGCACGTCGGGAAGCTCGCGATCGCGCGGGGCCACCATGATGTCGCACGTGCTCGTACCCATGATCTTGACGAGCGTTCCCGGCTTGATCCCGGAGGCGACCGCGCCCATGTGGGCGTCGAAGGCGCCGACCGCGACCGGCGTGCCCGCCTTGAGGCCGGACTTCGCCGCGACCTCCTCGGTCAGGTAGCCCGCGATCCGGTCGCTCGCCGCGACCTCGGAGTAGAGCCGGCCGTGGAGATCGCCCATCTCCGGCGAGAGCTGGCCGAGAAACGCCTTGGACGGCAGCCCATTCCAGGCTCGGTTGAACATCGCCTTATGGCCGGCCGCGCAGGCGCTGCGCGCGACCTTCTTGGGATCGGTCTGGCCGGTGAGGAACGCGGGGATGTAGTCGGCGCATTCCAGCCAGGTGTGAGCCGCCGCGAACGCCTCGGGATGAGCCCGCCGGCAATGGAGGATCTTGGAGAAGAACCACTCGGACGAATAGGTGCCCCCGCATTTGGCGAGATACGGTTCGTTCAGCTCTCGCGCCTTGGCGGTGATCTCCGCCGCTTCGGCGAACGACGTGTGGTCCTTCCAAAGCCAGGCCTGGGCGCCGAGATCGTTGCGGAACTCCGGCTTGAGGCCCAGGGGAAGGCAGTGCTCGTCGACGGGGATCGGCGTCGAGCCGGTGGTGTCGACCCCGATTCCGACGATATCCTCCGGGGAGACGCCGGAGCGGCCCAATGCCCCAAGCACGCAGTCGTAGAAGCCATCGATGTAATCCTGCGGGTTCTGGCGGGCGAGGTCGGGGTTCTTGGGGTCGAGGAGGATGCCGTCCTGGCCGGACAGGTAGTTGGAGACGTGGGTGGCGACCTCCTCGCCGGTGTCGACGTCGACGATCAGGGCACGGACGCTGTTGGTTCCGTAATCAAGGCCAAGGGCATATCTCGCCATGTCCCAAACGCTACCGCATACAAAAGGATCTATGGAATCACCGATCTTCAAGAAGATCGAGAGCGAGGTGCAGTCGCTGAGCCAGGCCGAGGTCCTGGATCTCGTCTCCTACCTTGTCGCGGTTGCGAGGTCGAAACAACCGAGCCCCAGGAAGCCCGTGGACTGGTCCAAGTATGAGGGCATCCTCACCCTCGGACCGGACCCTCTCGAGTTTCAACACAGGATCAGGGCAGAGCGGGATTGATCGTTCTTGATACGAACCTCGTCCTCTAAGCCCTCAGGGGGGTTCTGGCTGTGACCTAGGGTCTTGCCGAAGCACGTAGCTCCTCGATGCAGTCCGCTGGATTCCCGCAAAGCACATCGGCGCCTCGGCTCCGGGCGAGGCCTATTCGGAAGTCCAAACTTCGATTCTCGCCGGAGACGAGCAGGCTAGGATGACCCGGGTATGGCTGATCCCGATGACGCGAGTTTCCTTCCCCAGTTGGGCCGTCCACAGCGTCTTTCCGGTGCGCCCATCCAGCAAGTAAATATCGTCCGGAAACATGAAGTCCTTCTTGATACGGAAGGCCACAACGTCCTTTCCCAACCAGCAGACGCCGTGTCCCCACACCGTCAGCCCCGGGCGGGTCCAGAGGCGGCGCTTCAAAGCCAGGTCGTAGCAGGAGGGGCCGTCTACGACGACCCCGACCGGCCCCGGTTCGTAGATACCGAACTGCGGGGTTCCCCGAATCGGCGAAACATAGGGACGCAGATCCGGACCGTATGAGATTGCGTCGACGTGGTCAGATTCGGGACCATGGCTCTCGTTGACCACAAGGTTGAATGGGCCGATCTCCGGGTTCCCTCCGAAGAACTCATATCCTCTCGTAGGAACCTCGCGTTTCAACTTCCAGGTGCCCGGCTCGTATTCGACGATGGAATGGCCGGTTAGCGCGAGCCGACGCGTAGGAGTGTCCCAAAACAGGTCTACCGTCCTCTTGTCCGGAGCGAGATATTGGCCGAGCGGTAGGATCGGGCCGGGAAACGCATCGAACGGCTGCGGCGGATATTGCCCGTGAACCATCGACTGTCTTCCGAAAACGTTACCGGTCAGGACGTCGACATACTCGCGTTCGCGTCCATAGGCCTCGCGGTTCCTTGGCCACCATTCTCGAAGTAGATAGCCCGGCGGCAGGATGCCAGCGATGTCCTGTGTGTCTCCGCCTCGGTACACGCCTAGCTCCTTCTGACCTCCCGTCTCCACGTCCACCCGATAGACCTCCAGGACTTCACTCGAATCACGGGGCGTATTCCAAGCCCGCGTGCTGGTGACGACAAAATAATCTGACTTCGTCTTCGGAACGGGTGAAGCGCCGACCTCCTTCGCCGAAGGGAAGGAAATGGCCCTGACGCAGGCTAGTCTTGGGCCTGCGAGAACGCATGCGACGGCTAATGGAATCAAGGTGTTCAACCGAGTCCGAGCGTCGGACGACGACAATTCAGACGGTCGACAACGGCGCGGGCTTCTATCCACCCGCCCGCGCCATCCGAGGCGACGCTATCCGAAAGGGGCGGTGGATCGAGCCACAGACCCGCATTTTGATGTGTCTGATGCTACATTTGCATTAATGCGCACGACCATCGATCTCCCCGAGGAACTGCTGCGAAGAGCAAAGGCAACCGCCGCCATGCGGGGCATGCGCATGAAGGATCTGATCGCCAATATCCTGAACGAGGGCCTTGGGCCCGCGCCGGGCCAGCCCGGCCGCCTTGACCACGGAGCTCTCCCTGATCTGATTCCGGCTGCCGGCCGCAAGATTCCCTTTATGCGGCACGCGGATCTAATGGCAATGCTCGACGAGGAGGAGGGGGGCTGAGCGCAATCATCGATCTACCTGACGTCAACGTCTGGACCGCGCTGAACGCGCCCGGGCATCCGATGCGACTATCATCGGCGGGGTCTTGGCAAGAAGCATGCCTACGGAATGACTGATTTCGAGACCTTCGCGGCCCGAAAGGTCCCCGATGAGTTCACCGCACACGCCATCTTCACAGAGCCGGACATGTGCATCGAATTCTATGAGGCGCTTTCCGCCTTGTCTTCGGGCGCAGTACTCGGACGCGCATGGTCGTCGGCAATCTTGATAGCCACTTTTTCGATTCCCTGGCGGGAACAGCCGAGTCAATTAAGACCGTCCCGCTCGCCGGCAGGTGCTGACGCTTCCACCCTCTGGATCACCCGCGGCGCGCGGCCTCGATCTTGGCGATGTCGATCTTCTGCATCGTCATCATCGCCTCAAAGGCCCGCTTAGAGGCAGCGCGATCGGGGTCGTTGAACGCTTCGGTGAGGGCGATCGGCGTGATTTGCCAGGAGATGCCCCACTTGTCCTTGCACCACCCGCACATGCTCTCCTCGCCGCCGTTGCCAACGATCGCGTTCCAGTAGCGATCGGTCTCTTCCTGGTCGACGGTCGCGACCTGGAAGGAGAACGCCTCGCTGTGCTTGAACGCCGGTCCGCCGTTGAGGCCAAAACAGGGGATGCCCATCACGGTGAACCAGACGGTCAGGACGTCGCCCTCCTTGCCATCCGGAAAGTCGCCAGGCGCGCGGTGGACTTCGCCGACGGACGAGTCGGGGAAGGTCTCGGCGTAGAAGCGCGCCGCCTCTTCCGCGCCGCCGTCGTACCACAGGCAAATCGTGTTCTTCGCTGGTCTCATTTCCGTTCTCCCCTTTTCAGGTTGCGAGACTACCTGCTGGAGAATTCGCGCGGCAGCCGCCTGAGAGAGATGGAAAAGCGCTGCGAAATCGTCGGGCAATCATGGTTGGAACGTGCCGGCGCCTCAGTGCCGGGCGTCGTGACGACTCTAGCGGACCCAGATGAACGCAGCCGCAACCGCCAGGATCAAGGCAGCCGCGGACCAGAACGCCATCTGCCTTCGCCAAAAGCCGGCCTCGACTCGCGCTCGATTTCTGACCCCGAGCGAGACCATCCAGAGAGAATAAGCCGCCCCAAGGCCGAAAGCGGCAAATGCCAGGAGACGAAGGGGCGACATCGATCCGGTCCTACGCCTTCGATTCGCTACTGGTGGTGATAGACCTCCCAGCCCAGGTAGTTCGAGAGCGCTTCGTTCACGCCCTCGCCGACCTCCGACAGGTTGGCCGCAACGTGATGCTCGAAGCCGTTCCGGCAAATGAACTGGAGGAGATCCTGAAGACGCGGCACTTCGACGACGCCGAAGCCGCCGAAGGTGTTGAGAAGGTCGCTTGTGAGCTTGCCCTCGCCGACGTAGGCCGCGACTTCGCCGTACTCGTCCATCGTCGAGACGCGACAGAAGGTGAACGGACCGGGGCGCATGCGGCCGACGATCGTCCCGTAGGTGTTCTCCTTGCCGACGGTGCCCGCGATGATGTCCTGGTAATCCATCTTCTGCTCGGCGAAGACGTCCTTGGGCAGGTTCGAGCAGTGGAAGACCACCGCCTTGTTGGGATCTTCGCCGTAGTTGTTGTTCCAGTCGAGGAGAGCCGAGGGCGTGCCGGAGGCGCACTGGAGGATGTACATCGCCACGGTCCCCGCGACGTCCGTCTCGCAGGCGCTCGCCATAAGGCCGTTGGACATCATCGACATGAGGGTGCACGGCACGACGCCGTAGAACTCCTCCAGCGAGGTCCAGCATTGGACAGCCGTGGCCACGAGTTCGAGATCGGTCATCCAGCGGTCGATCACGACCCCGAGCTTGGCCATCTTGAAAAGCGCCTCGGCGGGGACGCCTTCCACGCTCGTATAGGCTCTGATTCTGTCCAGCTTCTCGGTGACGTCCTTGTCGCCGTCGGTCAGCTTGGCGGCCCGGCCGAGAGCTTCGGACAGGTCGAGCGTCTCGACGCTGATTCCCGACCTTTCCAGCAGCTTTTCGCTGAAGCGGACGGTGTTGAAGGCGGTCGGCCGTGCGCCGAGAGCGCCGATCCTCGCACCTTTGAGCCCGCGCACGACCCGGCAAGTTGCGGCGAACTGGCGAAGATCCTGGCGAAAGCTCTCGGAGGTGGGATCGACGGTGTGGCGGGTGGTCAGGGTGTACTTGAAGCCGTACTGCTTGAGGTTGTTGCAGCACGACATCTTGCCGCAGAAGCTGTCCCGGCGGTCGGCGAGAGTCATTCGCTTGGTGTCGTCGCCGAAGGCGTGGACGAGGACGGGGACGTCGAGGCCGGAAAACCGGATGGAGTTGGCGATGGCGCGCTCGTCGCCGAAGTTGGGAAGGGTGACCAGGATTCCATCGATCCTGTCCGCGTTCTTCTTAAAGAGGTCTCCGCACGCGCGGGCCTCGGCGAGCGACTCGACCGATCCGGCGGGGGACACGTCCTCGCCGAGGATGACGACGTCGAAGCCCTCCTCTTCGAGGACCTTGAGAACGGTCTTGCGACCCTCCACGCAAAGGTGAGTCGGGAAGAACCCGCGGTTGCCGACGATCACGCCGAGAGTTGTACGGTTTGCCATCTGAAGTGGCCTTGAGCATACTGCGTCTGTAGCCGGTTGGCGCGTGATTAAAGGGCTGCATCGCCCGCCATCTCATTTCTGTTTCGCAGGGGGCTTGGCGGTAACGACGGCCTTTCCCGGGGTGCATTGAGCCGGGCCGATTCCGGCGCCGCTTCGCGGTGCGGTTCGTGCGGGCGGCCATCCCGAGATCGACGACCCGGACCGCTCCGCGGTCCTTCGCTTGCAAAGACGCCGGCCCCAACTCCACCACCCCTCGACCCCTGCGTGTATCCTCTGCGGTGTGGAACTCACGGAGTTGAGGGCGAGGGTGTGCTCGGTGAATCGGGCGATCGGCGAGAACGGGCTGGCGCCGCTGACATGGGGCAATGCGAGCGGGTTCGATCGCGAACACGGGGTGATGGCGATCAAGCCGAGCGGCGTGCCCTACCGCAAGCTCACGACCGAGCAGATTCTGCTGGTGAATACCGCCGGCGAGATCGTCTTCGGCGATCTGAGGCCATCCTCCGACACGACCACCCACCTCGTTCTTTATCAGGCCTTTCCCGAGGCGGCGGGAATCGTCCACACGCACTCGCTAAGCGCGACGATCTGCGCCCAGGCCTGCATACCCATTCCCTGTCTGGGGACGACCCATGCCGACCATTTCTGCGGCGACATCCCGGTCACGCGCGACCTCACCGACGAGGAGATCTCGATCGATTACGTTGGCAACACCGGCCGGGTCATCGTGGAAGCGGTGGTCGATCCGGTCGGGATTCCCGCCGCCCTGGTCGCACGGCACGCTCCGTTCGTTTGGGGCCAATCGGTCGAGAAGGCGCTGGAGAATGCGATCGCCCTGGAGCGGATCGCCGCGATGGCGATCGCAACGATGCGCCTCGCCGACCCCGGCCCGATGCCGGAGGCGCTGCTGCGAAGACACTTCGAGCGCAAGCACGGGCCGAACG
>DATJYD010000148.1:0-3145 GCA_035499755.1 Fimbriimonadaceae bacterium | reverse complement strand
GAGCAGGACGGCTTCATCAAGATCGTCGCCGAACGCAAGTACGGCGAGGTCCTCGGGATGCATATGATCGGTCCCCATGTGACGGACATGATCGCGGCGGGCGTCGCGGCGATCCGGCTGGAGGCCACCATCGAGTTCATGGCAGAGACGATCCACGCCCATCCGACTCTGTCGGAGGTCATGCTGGAAGCCTACGAAGACGCGGTCGGCCACGCCATCCACAAGATGTAGCTGGCGAGGAGGGCGTTTCGTCGCATTTTCTGAACGAAGCCCGAGTGCCGCAACGAAGAACCTCGGATCCGTGCGCGGGTGTTGGAATCCGAGGTCCTTCGCCGGCGAGGCTCGTTCCACTCGCCTCAGGCATCAGGATGACGAGTTGGGCTGCCTCCTAATCATGTCAGGCGTTCCTGGGTTTGGGGAAACACGGCTAACCATCCCTTGTTCCAGGTTGCGATCGGCGCCCGAGAGCGGGGTCCGAGCGTTTGCCCCTGACGCCTTTCCTAACTAGCGAAGGCGACCCAATGCAAAGAGACGCCCTCCTCGCCGGTGGCCTATGGCTCATGGCGTGTGGAGTAGCCTAAGAAGCGTTGCCATGCGATTCCTCTTGCTTCTTGCGCTGCTCACGGTGAGCCTGGCCGGGGCCCAGGGCACCGCCCCCGTGCCTTACGATTCGAGCAATTACCGCACCGATCCGAGGCTCCAGAAGCCGATCACCCTGCGGCTCAAGATCGTGCCTCTGTCCCAGTGCGTCGCCGTGCTCTCCAAAGAAACGGGAGTCACGATCGACGTGGAGCCGAGCATCGAGGAGCGCAAGGTCACGATCGTCTGCCGGGACAAGCCGGCGTCGGAGGCCATGCGGATGCTGGCGGGGACCTTTTTCTGCGTCTGGAATCCCGCAGGCGACGGCTATCGCATGGACATGCCGATAGACGTCCGGACCGAGGAGCTTCGTTACCTGGACGCCGAGCACGCGGTTCTCAAGGATCGCATCGAAGACGTCGTCAAGAAGATGGTCGAGGTCGCGAGCCAGTCGCTGGACGACCAGAAAGCGGCTCGCGACAAGTTGAATCAGGAGATCGCGAAGCTCAGGCCGTTGACGGATGCGGCGGATAGGAAGCAGCTTCAGGAATTGCGGCAGCAGTACCGGCGTTTCGACTATCTTGACTGGTGGGACCTCGGATACGCGTTTCGCGGCTCGTCAGACTCGGCGGACGCCCTCGCCTCCGGAGCGACTCTCTTCGCGAGCACCCAAGCCGGCATCGCCCTTCCCCTTCCTTACTCGGACATTCCGCCCTACAGCATGCGGGTGGTCACGAAAGACGCCAACGGCAAGTCGCACTCCGAGATGGTCACCCCGAGTGGGGCGTTCGCCGCCATGCGGATCAATCCGGTGACCGAGCGATTTGAGTGCAAGACCGCACCAACCGGGGTCTATCCGGCGATCGGTTCATCGGAGCGTCAGCTCTTTCTGCTGAACAGCGGCGAAGCCGAGGCGAAGCTGGTCAACCTTCCGCTCAGGAAACGGCTCAGAGACTGGGGGAGGATGCTCGACCAGGAAATGCTCAAGATCAAGCCGGTTCAGCCGTCGGAGGCGCCGGCATCGCCCGGCTACGCGGCGCGAGCGCTGACCATGTCGGATCAACTGGAGTACCTGGCCGACACGGCCGGTATCTCGGTCGTCTGCGACGCATTCCGGGTTCCCGCAACCGGCCAAGAGTATGCGAAGGCCGCCACCGTGGGGGATGCGATCCAATTCCTACGCTACTCGACGCTGGAGGACGTGAGGGACGGGACGTTCCGCTCCGAAAAGGGTTGGCTCATGTTCCGCCACCCTCACTACTGGCGCATGCTGGATTCCGAGATTCCCGAGAGCGCGTTCGCTCCCCTGGAGACGAAGGCCGAAGCCGGAAAGCCGCTGACCCTCGAAGACTATGCGAACTTCGCGGCTGCCCTGACTCCCTGGCAGGCGGTCTCGTTTTCCTATCGCCCCCTCCTGACGAGGTTTCCCCGCCTCCCCCTCATCCATGCGATGCCTGCCCTCCGGCTTTGGGCCGCGCTCGACGAGGGCGAGCGGCGGATGGCCTATGTGTCGGGGCTTCCCCTCGCAATGATGAGCCCGGCCCAAAGGGATCTCTACCGGCTCGCCGTGACGGAGCTTCTGTGGGTGGGATCGGTCAACGAGGAGTTCTTTCCGATGCTCCTTGGAGACAGGGGCGGTCCAAGCGTGAAGCTCTTCGTGCAGGATTCGAGCAACGGGGCCGATCCCTACATCGGCAACGTCGACGAATCGATCGATCCGGGGCCTCTCCAGATGCGTTCTCAGAAAGACATCGACTACTTGAAGCAGCATGCGTACGTATTCGCATTTGGGGACTCGCCGGACAGCGGGTCCTCCTACTCGTTCGAACTCGTTCCCACACCGAAATAGACATGCGCCCCGCGATCCTTGCCCTGCTTGGCTGCCTTTTCACTCTTGGCTGCGCCCAGGAGCCCCAATACACGGAACTGACCCTCAAGGGCGACGCGATCGCAAAACAGATCCAATTCGGCCTGGCCGGGACGAAGGGCGAGCTTCACGCCGACAAAGTCGATCCCGACGGGACCCGCCATCCCGGCTGCTGGATTCAGCTCGGTCCGGCTCTCCACGACAAGCGGTTCGAGTTCTCGCTTCCGGAAAAGAAGGTCGATCTCGGCTACGCCGGGACTATCACCTACCATGTCGCCGACGTGCGGCTTGGCGTCATCGAGGTCGCGGCAAAGCCGAACGAGTTCGTTCTCACGTCGACCTTCACGAGCGAAGGGGTCGCGATCAAGGGAGAGCACAGCAGCTTGGGCGGGGCCGTCGTTCCCGGCATCAAGCTGACGAACATGCGCCTGGTCGTGCATCTCAAGCCGGTCGTGGTGGACGGGTCGATCACGTACGACGATCCGCGAGTCGAGTTCACGGCCGACGTCGACAACACCTTCATTCCTCGCTTCAGCGTCATGGGATATACGGTCGACATCATCGACGCGATGACCCATTACCGGCACGATCTCTGCCTGGCGATCCAGCGGCAGATCCAAGCGGGGTTGGAGGATCCCGGCCGAAAGGCCGCTCTCGCCGATCAGATCCGAGCGGGAATCGCGGGCCAATTGGGAGGAG
>DATJYD010000147.1:0-9247 GCA_035499755.1 Fimbriimonadaceae bacterium | reverse complement strand
GTCATCGCGATCATCGCCATTCTGGCCGCCATCCTGTTTCCAGTCCTGTCCCAGGCGAAGGAGGCGGCCAAAAAGACCGCATGTCTGAGCAACGAGAAGCAGATCGGGATGGCGGGCATGATGTACATGTCCGATAACGATGGGGCGCTCTATCACCATCACGAGGACTGGGTGCTCGATGACGGCACGCTGACTCCATCGCTGCCCTCTTCCGTCGACGGCTGCGTCGGAGGCGGGTACGGGAACAGCCAGGCCGAGAAGCCCTGGGCCATTTTCTTCCAACCCTACATGCAAAGCCGCACCGTCGCGTTTTGCCCGGACGACTCCGCGCCAAGATCGCAACACCTTGCGACGAACATCGTCGACTACAACGGAGGGGTGACCCAGATCGGCACCGAGTGCGCGGCCGCTCCAAATGGCGAGCAATGCCTTGCCGAAAAGGGGAATCTCGCGATGTGGAGCTATCTGCTCAACTCGATTTTCACCCACAAGTCATGTCGCTACGCCTTGGAGGGCGCGCTGCCGGGCTTTGCGACGGAATCCGTGTTGGCCGGCCTGCCCGATCCCAACATCATCATGTTCTCCGAGCGCAACTCCGGCGGCCTCGACGATCCCAACTCGGGCTTCTACTATGTCCCGCAGGACGACTACGACACCTGGGGAGGCGAAGCCGCCCTGGTCCGTTGGGGCTCGGGAGACCGCCCGAACGAGGGCTGGATCAAATACGACCGACACAACCTGGGGGCTAACTACATTTATGCGGACAGCCATGCGAAGTTCTTGCGCTGGGGAAGGGCTCGCCTGGATCAGTACCCCGACCACGTGGTGCGCCGTCCCTTGCCGGATCCCCCCGGGTAAACTGGTCGCCGTTCTGTTAAGGGCAGCTTAAGGCGAAACATTCGATCGACATGCATTTGCCACACTTGACGCTGACCTCCATGAGCACATCAACGAACCCGTCCAATCTCTCTCGCCGACAACTGCTCCAGGCGGCAGGCGGAGTCACACTCCTGACGCTCGTCCCCCGCCTTACGACCGCCGAGTCAGAACCCAAGACCTATGAACTGCCGGCTCCGACGCCCGGCAAAGGTCGCCCTCCGGTCTTCACGGCGCTTCCCTACCTCCAGCCCGGCCCGGCTTCGAAGCTCGTTTCCGGAGACGAGTCCATCGTCATCGCCTGGCAAACCGACGACCTGCCGGCCGACTTCGAAGTCAGTTACGGCGAGCGCTCGCTGGATCATGCCGCCGTGGTCTCATCGGCGCGAAGGTTGCCGCATGGCAAGGAAGACGGCGAGGCGCGGATCAACTATTCCGCCGCCGTCCGAAGCCTGAAGCTGAACACGAAATACCGCTATCGTGTCTCGATGTCCGGAGCAACGATCATGGAGGGTTTCTTCACGACCCGAAAGCCACGCGGCTTCAAGACGCGATTCGTGGCGTTCGGAGACAACTCTTATGGAGACATTTCCGACCGAGCGATCGCCTTTCAGGCCTTCAAAGCAATGCCGGACTTCGTGATGAACGCTGGGGACAACGTCTATGAGAGCGGCCTCGACAACGAATACGCTCGTTACTTCTTCCCCGTCTACAACGCGGACCAGGCGGGCCTTCGGATCGGCGCGCCGTTGCTACGCGCCGTGCCCTTCTACACCGTCATCGCAAACCACGATGTCCATGGCAAAGATGCGGACAAGAACCCGGTCGCCGATTTTGACAAGAACCCGGATTCGCTCGGCTACTTTTCGAATATGTACCTGCCACTGAACGGCCCCGAGGCAAACCACCCAACGCCCGCCGTTGGAAACGAGGAGGCCGTTGCCGACTTTAAGAACGTTGCCGGGGAGCGTTTTCCGCGCATGGCGAACTACTCCTTCGACTATGGCGACGCTCACTTTCTCTGCCTTGATTCGAACGTATACGTCGATCCCACGGACCCGGCTCTTCAAGCGTGGATCGAATCCGACCTTGCCGGGACCGATGCCGCGTGGAAGCTCGTTGTCTATCACCATCCGGCATTCAATGTCGGAAACGAGCACTACGCCGAGCAGCACATGCGAGTCCTTGCGCCACTCTTGGAGAAGCACGGAGTGTCGATCGTGTTCAGCGGCCACGAGCATAACTATCAGCGAACCAGGCCGATCAGATTCGCCCCGCGCGATGAGTCGGGCGCGAAGAAGATTGGCAAGGGAAAGCGGCTGGTCCCTGGTGACTTCTCGATCGACAGATCGTTCGATGGAGCCGTGCATGCCAGGCCGGTAGGAGTGATCTACCTAACGACGGGTGCAGGCGGCAAGCATCTCTATGATCCTGAAATCAATGAGAATCCAAAGAACTGGCTTCACGAAGAAGATGGTAACGCGGACTACGTGGCACGCGTCGTCTCGGATCGCCACTCGATCACGGTCGTCGACGTGGACTCACGGACGCTGATCGTCCGCCAAGTCGACGAGTGGGGAAACGAGATCGATCATTTCGGTCTTGAACGAAGCTAGTCGACCCGGTCGACTCATCAGATCCGTGCATTCGTTACTGGGAAGGGGATGGTGGGCGGTACTGGATTTGAACCAGTGACCCCCTCGGTGTGAACGAAGTGCTCTGCCGCTGAGCTAACCGCCCGTTGGGGGAAGAAGATTACCACGGGGAGGGGCGGCTTGGGCGGGATGCCGGAGCCACCTTTAGCCGCCTGGCTTGCTGCCCGGTTGGGCGCCTTTCGTGTGGATATGCTTGGGCGGCATGGGCGCCATGCTTGGGGTGGCCATCACGCCATGATCCGCGATCTTGCAAGTCGCCGCGCCGCCGGCAGGTCGGTTGGCGACGTACACCTCGGCCACGAGGGCGCCGGCGGCGAGAACGATCACGCTCAGAGCGAGCACCCCCTTGAGTCCCAGCAAGACCGGCTTCCAAGCGGGCAGCCCGACCCGGAGGGAGGAGGCGACGGCCACGGACAGGGACCCGAGTTCCCGGTAGCGCTCGCGGCACTGGCGGCAGCGAAGCACGTGCCACTTGGCGGCGATCATGGAGGACGGCGCGAGAGAGCGGTGGGCGAGCATGAAGAGATCCTGATCGGAAAAGTGCTTCATCGAGCCACGTTCTCCTTAATCAGATCGGCTAATTCGGTATGGGCCCGATAGAACTGATACTTCACGGTGTTGAGATTCCGGTCGAGAAGCCTCGAGATCTCCGGCAAGGTCAGCTCGCCGTAATAGTAAAGATCGAGAAGCTGGCGATGGTTCTCGGACAGGCTCTCGATGGCAGAGGGGATCCTGGCCTCCAGGTCGGACAGCGGGGCCGGTGAAGGCGCCCGCTGCCTTTCGGGCGGCAACTCCTCAATCGGAACGTAGGCCATCTTGCGCTGCTGGGTCCGGTAATGAGTCTTGCATTTGTTGATGGCGATCCCGAAGAGCCAGGTGCGAAAGCGGCTCCGGCTATCGAACTCGCGGATGGAAAGCCATGCGGCGAGCCAGATCTCCTGGAGAAGATCGTCGGCCTGGTCCTTCCCAACCCGCTTCTGAATGAACTTCCGGATCTCGGAGCGATGGTTTTCGGCCAGGGCGTCGAAGGCTTCGCGGTCGCCGGACTGAGCCGCGACGATTCGCGCAGGTTCGGAGCCGGCGACGCGCCGGGCTCCCGGCCGAAGCGCGGTGAGCCGAATCAGCGCCGCCTCCTCGGGAGGACCGGCGTATCCGGCTGCCGTGTTCTCGGTGAACTGCACGTGTACATAGTTGCGGGTTCCGACGAGCAAAGTTTGCCGTGCGGCCGGATGAGCTTCCTCTGCATCTTACGCGCTTAGAGAAGGAATGTTGCTTGTGGCCTCACTGGCCGCGCCGACCCGGGACTCACGGGTGAGCCCAGTGGTGATGGGGCGTTGGAATCTGTCCGAACTTGCGATGTTTCTCTCTAGCAATCCGGATTCGGCGGGACGCCGAAACCACATTCTAGCCGCTGCCGGAGCCTTCGTCGTCGCTCACGATGTGGGCGGTGACGAAAATGAGCAATTCGGCTTCGTTCTTCTGGTCGGTGCCCGAGCGGAAGAACTGACCCGCCAGAGGCAGGTCTCCGAGGATCGGGAATTGACCGGTCGAGCCTTGGCCGGACTTGCGCACGAGGCCGCCGATGACGACGGCCTCGTCGGGCTTGACGCGCGCGACGAGATTGACCCCTTCGGAAAGAACGTCGGGGATCTCCTCGCCGTCAGGGCCGCGGACGAGCTGGCCCAGATCCTGGATTTGCGGGCTGAGGGCGAGGGTCACCGTTCCGTCGTTGTTGATCCTGGGGGCGACGACCAGCCCGGTCTCCACGTTCAGGGGGACCGGCTCCGGGACGATGATCACTCCGCCATTGCCGTTGGCGATGACCTGATTGATGAAGATCGTGGTGGTGATCGTCGAGTAGAAGGAGGCGGGCTGGTTGTTGAGGGTGCGCACGATCGGCGCGTCGACGGTCGTGCCGCGACCCTCGAGAACCTGAGTTCGCATTCGAGCGGCGAAGTTGCCGCTGCCGAAGTTCAGGAAGACCGGGTCTCCGGCCTGCACGAAGGAGCCGGGGGTTGCGCCCGCGTTCACGGTTCCCCGCACGTAGTTCGATTCGAAGCCGAGATCGCGGACCTCGCTCGAACTTGTGGTCACGAACTCGACCTTGATGGTCAGAGCCTTTGGCGCCTCATCGAACTCGTTGATAATGCGATTGAGCTGTTCGATGGCGTCTTCGGTTCCCTCGACGATGAAGCTGTTGTCGGTGGGGTCATAGCTTAGGAAGCTGATGCCGGCGGGCACGAGTCCCTGGCCGCCGGTCAAGGTCACGCCGCCGTTGCCCTGGCCCTGGCCACCTTGTCCCTGGCCAAATCCGCTGCCTTGGCCGAAACCGGACTGCGCGGCGTCGCTGGGGAGTGTGATTCCATTGTCGGCGGAGGAGATGTAGCCGAGCGGGTCGACGCCGCCGGTCCGGGGTGTGAAGGGGGTGTGGTCCGCGCCGAACCAGTCTGTGTCTCGGCGTCCCCCCGAATTGGAGTAAACGTGGTTGGGATCTCCGGCCGCGAAGGCGATCGCGTCATAGATCGCTTTGGGATCGGCCTTCATCACGAGAATGCGCCGGCGGACTTTGGCGCCTCCGCCGGCCGGGGACGCGGCGGCCCCGTGAGCAGGCGAACTCGGGGGAGTGTGGCTCAGCACATAGACGCCATTCTCGTCGCGGAAAAAGAAGGCGCCGGCGGCCTCGCACAGGTAGCGGAGCGCATCTTCGGGCGAGACCCCGTTCAGATGGGCGGTCACCTTCTTGAACGAGCCGGCATTGGGATCCACGATCACCTGAAGCCCGCACTGCTTCTCGAGCGTCTGGCATGCGGTGACGAGGTCGACCGAATCCACGTTCAGAGACACCTTGTCGACGGTCTGACCGAATACGGCGATCGGGATCGACAAAGCCGAGGCGGCGATGAGCGCCTTCCAGCTCGATGAGATGCTGCCCATGTTCACTCCCTACTTACTAAGAGGCCCCGAGCCAGGGGCATCGTTTCATGTTACGCGGGCAATCGCGGTTTTTATGCATGAGGATTTGGATTATTCGCGCTCTCGGCCATGATGAGGCATGACGCGCCGCGGATTTCTTATGATGGCGGCGGCGGCGATGGCGTGCAGGGGCTACGATGATCGGGTGAGTGAACCGTACCTGAGGACGCGCGGGGTCGTGGTCTATCCCGAAGACCTGGATCTCGGGGACTGGCCCGAGCGAGCGGCCGCGGCCCACCTCACGACGATCGCCCTGCATCACGGGAGCGCGCCTAGCCATATCGTCGAGTATCTGAAGAGGGACGCCGGGCAGCGGTTTCTGGAGAGCTGCCGGCGGCTGGGGCTCGAGGTCGAATACGAGATCCATGCGATGCGCGAGCTTCTGCCGAGGACGCTGTTCGAGAAGGACCCGGATCTGTTCCGGATGACATCGGGCGGGGTTCGGACGCCGGACGCGAATCTCTGCGTGCATTCGGAACGGGCGCTGGGGATCGTGGCGGAGAATGCGCTTCGATTGAGTGAGGCCCTGAAACCGACGACGGGGCGGCATTTCTTCTGGGGCGACGACAGCGCGGAGTGGTGCCGATGCCCGAAGTGCCGACCTTTTTCGGATTCGGACCAGGCGCTAATTCTGGAGAATCATGTCGCGGGAGCTTTGCGCAGGCACGATCGACATGCGACACTTGCCCATCTCGCCTACGCAAACACGATTCATCCGCCCGTGCAGGTGAAGCCGGGGCCGGGGATCTTCCTCGAAATCGCACCGATCCATCGCCGGTACGACATTCCTTATTCCGAGCAGATAGAGGTTCAGGACGGGCTGGAGGCTCTCGATGCGCTGCTCGCGGTCTTCCCGAAGGACTCCGCGCAGGCACTCGAATACTGGCTGGACATGTCGCGCTTCTCGGGTTGGAAACGGCCGGTCCCGGCGATCCCGTGGAAGCGGGACGTGTTTTTGGCGGATGTCAGGAGCTATACGAGTCGCGGGATTCGGAATATCACGTCGTTCGCGGCGTGGATCGACGCGGAGTACGTCGCGAACCATCACGATCTGAGCTTTCTTCAGGAGTATGGCGACGGGCTCCTCGGAGCTAGGCGCTAGGGTGATTCACCGCAAACCGGGCCTCTTCGGTTCTGGTTGGTCGAACGGGGTTTTCGGTTGGGGTTGCGCGCCCGTGGAGGGTTCGTCGCGGCTTCGCGGCATGGCGCAGCGGCGTCGCGACTTCATTCATCATTAAGGAGTGGAGACACTCCGCTACGATTATCTCGTCATCGGATCCGGGCTCGCCGGCCTCACCTTCGCCCTCCGCGCGTCCGCCCACGGCACGGTTTGCGTTCTGACCAAAGACGAGGTTTCGGAGTCCAACACGAGGTATGCCCAGGGAGGCATCGCGGCCGCAGTTGGCGAGGCCGATTCTTGGGCGCTCCACGAGGCCGACACTTTGCGGGCGGGCGCGGGGATCAACAACCCGGATGCCGTGCGCTTCCTTGTCCAGCGGGCGCCGGAGGCGATCGAATGGCTGATTCAGATCGGGGCGCGCTTCGATCAGGCTCACGACGGCGACCTCGCCCTCGGCCGCGAGGGAGGGCACGGCATGAACCGGATCGTCCACCATCAGGATCGCACGGGGTGGGAAGTCGAACGGGCGATGACGGAGGCGGTCGCCAGCAACAAGAACATCACGATCTTCGAACACACGTTCGTGACGGGGCTATGCATGGCGGACGGAGCATGCGTCGGCGCGGAGGCGATGGTGGACGCGCTCGGCCCGCGGCGCTTCGTCGCGGGGGCGGTGATGCTGGCGAGCGGAGGCTGCGGCCGGATGTATCAGCACACGACGAATCCGCGGGTGGCCACCGCCGACGGAATCGCCCTGGCCAAAGCGGTCGGCGCGAAGATCCAGAACATGGAATTCATGCAGTTCCACCCCACGACGCTGTATCACCGGCAGATGCGGAGTTTCCTGATCTCCGAGGCCGTGCGGGGAGCGGGGGCGACTCTGCGCAACCACCTCGGGCGACGGTTTATGTACGACTACGATCCACGCCTCGAATTGGCCCCACGCGACGTGGTAGCCCGCGCGATCGAGGCGGAGATGAAGAAGCTGGGGACGTGGTGCGTCTATCTCGATCTGACCCATCTGAAGCCGGAGGCGATCAAGCACGAGTTTCCGATGATCTACGGCGAATTGGCGTCGATCGGGCTGGAGATCGACAAAGAGTGGATTCCGGTCGTGCCGGCGCAGCACTATTCGTGCGGAGGGGTCGCGACCGATCTGAACGGGATGACGACGGTGCCGCGCCTGTTCGCGGCGGGCGAAGTGGCCTGCACGGGCGTCCACGGCGGCAACCGGTTGGCGAGCAACAGCCTGCTGGAGGCGCTCGTCTTCGCGGCGTCGGCGGCGGAGGCGAGCAAGGATTTCGAACCGATCGCCGGCGATCTCGATGTCGAGTGCACAGGCTATCGATGCATTCCGGAGTCGGAGTCGATCCATATCCGGTCGGCGCTTTGGACGACGATGACGGAGCACGTCGGCATCGTGCGCTCGAATTCCGGGCTGGCTTCGGCTCGCAAGCGCGTCGACGAATTGCTGCGGGACTTCGACAGGGCTCCCGCCGCGCCGTTCTCGCGGCACCCGCTGGAGACTCACAACCTGCTGATCGCGGCCCGGGAAGTCGTGCAAGGGGCGATCGACCGGAAGGTCAACGTGGGCTTGCACTACAACGTGGACAACGAGCCCGCGCCCGCCTGATTGGCTGCTTCCAGCCGATGGGTAGCACGGGCTTCCAGCCCGTGCCTGCCGGCGGGACGCCGCCGCTCCCAGTTACCCCGCGCGGAGCACCCTCGCGTTATGGAAACGCGGCTTCCGCCCTTTTGCCGATTTGGAGAGGGCCGGTCTCACGACCGGTCCTCCTTGGGCGCAACGTAGCCGATACCCTTTTCGCAGTAGTTTCGGAGAGCGTCCTCGAGAAGCTGACGCGATCCCTCTCGATACATCTTCTCGACGTTCTCCGGGATGCTTCCCCAGAGATGCATCGACCGCTTCACCAGAGTGCCCTCGCCTTGCTCCTCGAGGGTGTCGACGCTATATCCTTGCAAGCCGCGATTGAGGGAACTTGCGCCGGACGACACCGCCTTGTAGGGCGGATCGAAGTAGACGATCTCGCCGTAGATCGCGCCGCCGCCGTTCGAGAACTTCTCACCGATCTTGCCTCCGACGAACGGCTCGCAATAGCAGGTCGAGTCCGGCTTGTAGCGGTGCGGCCACCAGTTGCCGTATTCCTCGGTGATCGCACGAAAGACCCGTTCCCGGGGGGCGTCGATATACAGCTCCATCTCAACGTTGATATGTCGATATTCCGATTGGTCCATTAGTTGGGCCACCTCACGTGTAGATTCTGCGTATCGCTTCAGGTGTAGGGCCGTCTCGGCCGCTAATGACGAGTGGCTCCGCATCCATCGCTCATAGAGCTGCTGGATGGGGACCGGATTGAGGTGGTTGTACCGGCTCCGGCCCTCCTTTCGGGCAAGCACCAGACCGGCTTCCTCCAGCACCCCAAGGTGCTGCATGACGGCGAAGCGGCTTAGGTCGGGCAGCCCTTTTGAGAGCTGTCCCGTCGTCCGCGGTCCGTCCTTGAGCAGGTCCAGCAGCCTTCGCCGATGCGGGCTCGCCAGCGCACGCCAGACAGTTTCCGATTCCACAGAAATCAATACGTGATAGTTATATCACATAATGGCCAGT
>DATJYD010000146.1:0-3066 GCA_035499755.1 Fimbriimonadaceae bacterium | reverse complement strand
TGCGAAACGTCGTCGATCTCGGGAAACAGCAACACGATCACGCACACGACCGCGCAGATCACGCTCACGAACGAGGGAAAGAAGATCGCGCCCGCGAGAACCGCCGGCCACGTCGCCGGAAAGAGGGCAAGCGCGAGAAGGCTGCTCAGAAGAGCGATGATGCTCGCGGGCAGTGCCTTCGCCACGATCTCCGACGTCACGATCCCTTGGGGCCCGAAGGGCAGCGGTTTCTGCAGGTCGACTCGCTTCAGCAGCTCCGTGAAGCCGGACTGCGCGGTCATGATCGCGACGATGAACGCCACGAACCCCTCCATCGCCAGCACGATGTAACCGACGAAGCCATCCGAGTCTCTCAATCCCGCCATGAAGGGCATCAGAATGAAGAGCACGCCCATCAGGAGAAACAGCGTCACCATGCCCCGGACGCTGCGCCACTGGATGAGAACATCCTTCCAGATCAGCCCCGCATAACCGTGCAATCGAAGGCTCTGGAACCATCCTGGCCGCCTCGCTTTGCTCTTGCCGCGCCGCGCACTTTCCGCGACGATCCCCATGAAGTCGCCCTTGTGCTGAAGCTGCCGCATGCTCTCCGCGCCATATCCGCGGACGGCCGCTTGGTCGTACATCCATTGCGACTGCGCGAGCGCGAGATAGACCGCCGCGCCCGCCAGCAAAACCAACGCCCCCGCCCCCACCAGCACCGCTCCGGAGCTGCCCTCCAAAGGGCCCATCACCATCATGCTCGCCGGCGTCGCCGTGAAGAAGAAGACGTGCAGCCACGGCTGCTGCGCGAAACGCACGAAGTCTCCCAAAGAGCCGAACTTGAAGGCCTCGAGCACGGCGTAGGCGACCACGCCAAGCGAGGGCGCGGCGATGCCCCAGCCGACAATCCGCTTTCGAGTGTCGCTGAAGCGATCGTTCCGGTTCACATACAGAGTGACCGCGAAGCTCATCGCCACCCAAGCCGCGGTCAATAGGATGAAGCTCGCGCTTAGAGCAAGCACCACGTAACCCGCGCTCTCCGGGTGGGGCACCTTTGAAAACACATAGTGGAAATCGATGGGCCGCCATACCACCAGCATGAGGAACAGGGGGACGAGAAGCGTGGCCAGATAGTCCCGCGCGATCCGAAAGATCAACACCAGCCTGGGACTGACCGGGGTCGGGAAGAGCACATCGACGTCGGCGGCTTTGAAGGCGGAGCGAATGCCGAACATCCCCAGCGTCATAAAGAGGCTGTAGACCGCGAAGCCGATGAACACGAACGCTCCGATCGTTCGCACCGGGGGAAACTGAGTCACGCCTTGACCGGGGATAGGCCCTCCAATGCGCACACTCGCCCCCACCAGCGGCCGCATAAATATCCAAAAGTAGTAAGCCACCACCAGGGAGGTCGTGACGAGGCGCTTCGGCGAGGTCAATCCGCGCTTTAGGTTGTTCCAAAGCGAATGGAAGGTGAGGAAGAGGAGGGGGCGCATCGGGCGTTTGGAATCTGGAATCTTGGGTCTTGTATTTGAATCCGGGCGGAGGGATGGTGGAGTGGCAACTCCAAACTCTAAGTCCTAAGTTCCAAACTCCGCCGGCTCCGTCAGCTTCAAGAAGATCTCCTCCAGAGTTCCTCCTTGCATGCTGCTCGACTGCCGTAGTTCCTCCACCGTTCCCTCCGTGAGCTTACGCCCGCGGGAGAGGATGATGACCCGGTCGCAGAGTCGCTCGGCGGTGTCGAGCAGATGAGTCGAGATAAGGACGGCGGCGCCGTTTTCCTTCGCGCGGACGATCTCCTGTTTAAGCTCGTGCGCGCCGGCCGGGTCCACGCCGATCATGGGTTCGTCGAAGAGCATGACGTTCGCGTCATGGATGAGGGCGCAGGCGATCGAGACCTTTTGCCGCGTCCCTTTGCTGAGAGTCGCCACGAGATCGTTCCGCTTCTCACGCAGGTTGTACCGTTCGAGAAGCTGCTCCTTGAGCTCGTCGTACCGGCTGAGGGTGTTGAAGCACATCGCGACGAACTTGAGATGCTCGTCCACCGTGAGAAGCTCGTAGAGGCTGGGCACTTCGGGAACGAACGCCAGACGGCCCTTGGCCCGCGCTTGATCGTCGATGATGTCGTGACCGTTGATGATCACCCTCCCCGCGGTGGGCCGGAGAATGCCGGAAATGCAGCGTAGCGCGGTCGTTTTGCCTGCGCCGTTCGGCCCGAGCAGCCCCACGATCTCGCCCGGGTTGATCTGCATGTCCAGTTCATCGACCGCCCGCGTATTCTTGAACTCCTTAACGAGGCCGAAAGTCTGGAGCATGGGTGAGCCTATAGTGTAGCCCCCGAACGTGGCTGTCAGGTGTCGGGTGTCGGACGCCCGGCACCCTCTCCGTGTCCCTTTTTTCATCGCAGGCGTGGCGACTCCGAATTAGCCTGCCGACAATCTAGGAAGGTTGAGCGAAGCGGCTGGCATTCAGAAGCTCCTGGTCTTGCTGCGCGAGCTAGGGGTTAGGACCCTCGACGACCGTCTTGTCGACGGCGACGCCGGATTCCCGGTGTACGTCCCTCTCGAAGGCGGCGGCAACATCGTACTCGACCTTCCGACCCCGGGCGTGCTCGCTTCGATGGATCCGGAAGGCATTGGAGTTGCGATCGTCGACCCCCTGGGATACGTCCGTCGTACCTGGGGCCTTGCCTCCCGCATCGGCTTCTTCACTCCCGGCCGCACCGTTCTCGAAACACCGCTTGCCAACCTGCTTGAAAGTAGTTTCCACGGCGCCTACGGGAATCTCTATCTCCACGGCTACCGCTACTTCAGTGCTGGCCTCACCACCGGAGAAGTCAACGACGTCTTCTTCCTCATCGTCAACGCGAACGAGGAGCGACAGGCGCGAATGCAGGCCAGCAAGAGCGCGCGCATGGCTCACGCCCTCAAACGCCTCGGCAAGTCGCTCACGATGAACCAGGAGATCCAGGCGCTCTGCAATTCCGCCGCCCATGAGATCGCCTCCGTGGCGGAGCTTGCCGCCGTCCTCATCTGGGTCAACCGGAGCGAGGACGAGGTGCTGGAGCTTTCTTCGAGCGTCGGC
>DATJYD010000145.1:0-2936 GCA_035499755.1 Fimbriimonadaceae bacterium | reverse complement strand
TATCTCGAGACCTGGCAGCATACGCCGGTCCAGAGCGACCAGCTTTGCCGCTGCATGACCGAGGCCACCGGCATCAATTGCGAGCCGTTCTGGGACCAGTGGATCAAGAAACCCGGCCACCCGATCCTCGACTACACCTGGACCTATGACGAGGGCGCGAAGCAGATCGATCTGACCGTCAAGCAGACCCAGGATACAAGCAAGGGGATTCCGACTTACAAGATTCCTGGCAAAGTGGGCGTCATCTACACGGATGGATCGGCTACCGCCTTCACTGAGCTGCCCCTGACGATCAGCCAGACGGAGGAGACGTTTAAGCTGGACTGGGATGACTCGCGCAAGATCGATGCGGTGATCTTGGATCCCGATCATGATTACCTGCGGGAGATTCCCGACGTGCACTGGTCGGCAGCCGAGTTGCCCTACATCCTCAAGTATGCGCCCGAGTGCGACGACCGCGGGCAGGCAATGCGGATGATGCTCAGCGGAAAACCCACCGACGAGGCGGTTCATCAGGCCGCGGACGCGCTCGCGGCCGATACGAGCGCGTTCCCCGCCTTTCGGACGGTCCGATTCCTTTCCAGTCTTCAGAGGGCCGATTTGCGCCCGCTCTGGCTGGGGATGCTCAATCACCCCAACTTCGATCGTCGCGCCCAGGCGGTCGCGGCTCTTGCCGACCTGCCCGCGGAACCCGAAACGACGCAGAAACTCCGCGCGCTGATCGACGACAAGGAGCCGGTGCAGGTGGTCGTCAATGCCATCGGCGCATTGGCGAACTGGGATCTAAAGGCGAACACCGATGTGATCAAGAAGGCCCTGACGATTCCGTCGCATCGAGACCGGATCGAGCACGCCGCGCAAGACGCCCTCGGTCAGTAGCTCTTTCCTCACGCATCTGAAGCGAAATACGGTAGCGGCAGGGCTTGCCCTGCGACTAGCATCGGGTTAAGTGAGCGGTTTTGTTCTTGATCGGGTCATCCTGACCGGAGAACCGTGCCGGGCGAGCTTCGAATCG
This sequence comes from Fimbriimonadaceae bacterium, assembly GCA_035499755.1. Classification (GTDB taxonomy): domain Bacteria; phylum Armatimonadota; class Fimbriimonadia; order Fimbriimonadales; family Fimbriimonadaceae; genus JAEVZK01. Next base: position 1,921 of record DATJYD010000145.1, on the reverse strand, counting down.
AGGAACCTCGGTTAGCAACCCCAATAACCGGCAAGCTGCGGGAACTTCTGAACCTCTCGCGAACGATCTTGGCCAGGTCAATGCCCAGTCCAACGCCGCCATACCTCCTCGAACCAAGTCGGTGACTCGCCGATGAGAACGATGCAGGCTTTCGGATCCTCCGTCCAACCCTGCACGCTGCCGCTCTCGTAGTATTGCCGCTCCATTTCTGCCTGGCCGCCGCAGAGAAAGAGCAGACCGTTGCCGGGAGGGCCCATGGCGGCGCCCATGAAGCGAGTCGGTTCGCGCGAGTAGACCAGTTGCGCCTCGATCCCTCCCGCGTACGCCTCCGCATTCCAGGGGCTTGGCCAGAATCCTCGCCTCGGAGTCAGTTCCCGACGTATCGAGTCGATGATCTCCGTGGAATCGCGATAGGAGAACACGAGCATCCTGACCCGGGTCATAGGCGGGAGCGGAGACCCTATCGTGAATGGGTTAGCCCTGGCGTCGATGTTCACGTGCCGCGGATGGAACCGCTCCAAGAAAGCGTACGGGTCGCGCGGCCAAAGCACGAAGACGGCGAAGCACAACAAGGCCCCGGCTACGATGGCCCGGATAGTCATGCGGTTTCTGCCGGCGAAACTCGGGGCCAAACCCCCACTCCCAAAACGCCGAACGTCGAACGTCGAACGCCGTTTCATCTCCGGTCGAGAGCCCTCCCATGAGAACTACCTAGAGTGATCATTCCATGACCTCGTTCGGATCCGCTACCCGCGAGGCAGATCGTCGAGAATTGCCGCGATTCCATGCTTCTCCGCCCGATGCCGCATCCGGGCCAACTCCTCCGAGCCTACTTCGGTTTCAACCACCGCGAAGATCTGCCCGACTTCGGCGGCGAACCGAGCCGGGCTCGGCACCGTCGACGCCACCTGACGGTGCACCAACGCGACCGTGGTGGGCTCGAGCCGGCCCCTCCGCCAGAACACGATCGCGAGCAGATCGAGAATCGACCCCATCAGCCAACTTGCGTCTATGTCGATGGCGCGGGTGAGCGCCCGGCGCAGGAGAGCCTCCGCTTCCTCGAAGTTGCCCTTCTGAAGCTCGACTTCTCCGAGATTGGTGAGGCAGCAAGCCGCCCCGGCCGCGTCGTTGAGCTCCTCGGCGTAGGCCATCCCTCGGTTCGCATAGCTGGACGAACCATCGGTGTCCCGCTCTTCGAGGGCGAGATCGCTGAGGTTCACGAGACATGGAATCGCGGTGCGCCGGTCGTCGAGCCGCCCCGTCATCTGGAGCGCTTCCTCGAGTAACTCCCGCGCCCGGGGAAGATCGCCCTTTAGGGTGAAGAGGTAGCCGAGATTGGAGAGGCTGATGATGAGCTTGGACGGGTCGCTCTGGGCGCGGTCGTAAGGAAGGGCCTCCTCCAGGGATGCGATCGCGGCATCCGTGTCCCCTTGCGACATGTAGAGGAGCGAGAGGTTGTTCATGGACTTCGACCGCAACGCCTGATCGCCGCTCGCCGATGCGATCTCGCCGGCCCGAGTCAGATGAGCGCCGGACTCACCGAACTGGCCGAGATAGTATTCGAGAACTCCGACGACGTTGAGGAGGCGGCCGTCCTCCGGGCCTGTGGCAAGGCATGCCCGCGCGGCTCTCGCACCCTCCGCATAAAGCCCGGCGTTCACCCAATGGCCCGACAGATAAAGGACGATCTCGGTCGCGGACTCAGGCTCGCGGCTCTTCACGAAGAAGTCGATGGCCCGCGCGAAGTTCTTCATGTCCCGGCTGAGCTCGCCATCCTCCGGGCTCGCGATCCGCTCATGATAGCAGTGCGCGTGCGCCTTCTCCAGCACCGGAAGCGGCGCAGGCTCCGGCCACTTTCCGAGCACATACTCGCGGAAGGTCGAGGTGAGACGGTAACGCATGGAGACGTCGCACTGCTGCG
>DATJYD010000144.1:0-5950 GCA_035499755.1 Fimbriimonadaceae bacterium | reverse complement strand
TTCTACGGGATGCCGGATGACATCGCCGCCGATCCCAAGCTCCAGGCCGCCTTTCGCAAGATCGTGCAGATCAAGATCGAGAACCATTACAAGAAGGCCGGCTTTATGTCGTTCGGCATCGTCCAGCTAGGCCAGGCCGCTGCCACGTTGGGAGACGGAGAACTGGCGTATCAGGCGGTCGTGCGCTTGGTGAACAGCTACTGGCTGGATAACTTCGCCTCGATGCACAACCCGAAGTCGCTGCTCAACATGGACGTCAGCGGAGGGCTACCGGCGGTGATCATCCAGATGCTGGCCGGATCCGCGCCGGGGAAAGTGCGGCTGCTTCCCGCCCTGCCGAGGGAGTGGCCCACGGGGACGATCGAAGGTGCGCTATGTCGGGGCCAGATCGAGATAAAGCGCCTGACGTGGAAGCCGGGCCGGATCGTCGCGACGCTGCTCTCGAAGAAGCCTCAGACGATATCGCTCTCGGTTCCCTCGGACATCCAAGGCATCACCGCTACCGGACTCGCGACCCCGATCCGGCTCGCCGGAAGTCCTCGGGCGCGAGAGGTGTCTCTGCCTCAAGACAAGCCGGCCACGCTGGACATTCGTGTCAGGTGAGCCCAAGAGCAGAAAGCCGGGCGGGTAGCCCCCGACAACCTACTCCGCGCGCCGAGCCCTTCGCCGTCGCCTCATAAACAGAGCCACGCCCGCAATTCCGAGGGACATGGTGATCGGCTCCGGCGTGGAGGCGTCGCGCGAGTTCGGCCAGAAATCGTCCGCGTTGTTCGAGCCGTTGAGGTTGACGTTGGCGCCCGTGATCGTGACCGAGCCAGGGGGCGGAGTACGGCTCCAGATATCGCCTCCGGTCAGCACCAGATTGTCGAGGCTGCTCACGACTGTGCCGGTCAAGGATCCCTTTCTTATGTCCAGGTTCAGGTCGAGCCGCGATGTGAACGAACCTCCCGTGTCGCCGCCAAACTGGATCGTCATCGACGAATCGTCCGGCTGAGTCGCCCGCAGCGTGATGTAGTAGGTGTCGAGACCATCACCCATGAAGTTGACTTCGGTAGCCGATTTGAGCTGCAGCGCCTGCACCGTCAAGCTCGTAGTCGAGGAATCCCCCACGTTGTTCACCATCACGGTCTGGTTCCGCTGGATAATCGTGTCCGCATTCCCGGTGTTCTGCAGACCGACCGCGCCGCCGAAGTTGTAGGAACCTATCGGCACGCCGACGAAGTCGATCCCGTCGAGCATCGTGCCCGACGAGGAGGTGAACAAGTCGAAACCCGCATCGACCTTGAGGTCGGCCGAAGAGCACAGCGGCAACGCCAGAGCGACAAGCGTAAGGGTGGCAACCACCGTTAACCGAGTTCGAACGTATCCGGGCATCTTAACCTCCAAGCGCGTCTCTAACGCCACAGTCTAACAAGAGTTTTATCGTATCGATACCGGCAATAATGCTGGGAAGTGCTGCCGGAAAACGGGAGTGGTGAACGCCAGGGGCCCGGCATGACCCGCTTCGCCGTCTCCCCGGGGGTAGCCGCCGGCTCGATTTTTGGGGGGGCTCTTACCGGTCCGATCAGCGGCTGGCTCCTGATTTCCCACCCTCGCGCAAGTGACGACCGCCTGGGACAATTGCCGGTTTCTTTGTGAAACTCTCTCGCAAGACGATATGACGACCGACTCTCCGAGGTTCAAAACCCGCTGGGAACCCGCAAGCAATTCGAACAGTCGTGGAATGGGCTGACGAGGATATCACCACGTGGGAGACACTGCCTCCAAGTTATGGTGAATTTGACTTTTTGGGGAGGAGAGGACGCATGGTTAACCCTTATTCGAGACTTCTGACTCTTTCAGTTTTCGCCGTCGCGCTTGGCGCTCTAGCTCACGGAGATCTGCTGTTCGACCGCGGATTGCCGACCGCCAATCTCAATAACCCGGCCGGCGCTGAACGCAGCAACGTGGCTTGGGGTTTCAACAATACCGGGAGTGATAACTACTTCTCGGGCGACGATTTCGTTCTCGGCGGATCGGGAGCCTACGACGTCACCGGCATCACGACTTGGATCGTCGGGAATGGTACGGAGGATCTCGCCAGCCAATACAGCCAGCTTACGCTCTGGCTCGGGACTGCGGGTTTCGACGGAACGGGAGCCGTCGATTACGACGTCAGCCCCTTCACAACCAGCTACACGGCGACGCGAGTGACCTACGCCGACGGCGAGTACTACCAGTCGTCCAGCGGCAACCGCGACCAGATCTGGCAGATCGATTGGACGATCTCCGGTCTAACCCTTAACGCGAACACCTTCGAGGACTTCGGGGTTTCCGGCCTCGGGCTCGACGGAGGCGTGGCGACGGTTTTCAACCACGCGTCCAACGCCGCGCTCGGCGGAGCCCAGGCGGATGGAGCGGATAACCTGTTCTTCGATTGGAACAACGGAGCCGCCGATCCCCCCGCCGACAACTCCGACGGAAACGGCTGGGACAAGGGCAGCGACATCAATGTGCGCGTCTACGGTCACGTGGCCGGCACGCCCGAGCCCTTCAGCATGTCGCTCGGCCTCGCCGGCATCGGCCTCTTCCTTCGCCGCAAGATGAAGGCGAAGAAGGCCTGATCTTCTAACGAGGCAGACTGATGCGTACGGGCCGTCATTCCCGGCGGCCCATGTCCCCTTGTGCGAGAGCCGGGCCCGGCCAAGCCGGGCCCGGCGCTCAGGGCTACGCGCGTCTCAGGCCAGGTCCTTGGGATCCAGCGGCAGGCGCCGGATCCGCTTCCCGCATGCCGCGAAGACCGCGTTGCCGATCGCCGCGACCGACGGCGGATAGCCCGGCTCGCCGATACCCGTCGGACGATCCTCCTGAGTCGTCAGATAGACTTCGGTGGCCGGGATGTCCGCCATCTTCGACCACTGGAACTCGTCCCAGTTCGCCTCCGCCGCGCCGCCGCCCTTGATCGTGATCGCCGCGTAGAGGAACGTGGCCACTCCATCGGAAACCGCGCCCTGAACCTGGGCTTCGACCCCGAGCGGATTCACGACGTAGCCGCAGTCGACCCCCGCCACCATCCGGTGCACCTTCACCTTCCCCCCGACCACTTCCACCTCCGCGATCTGGGTGACGCAGGAGTTGAAGCAGGAGTAGCAGGCAACCCCGCGTCCCCAGCCCTTCTTCAGCGGCGTTCCCCAGCCCGCCTTATCGGCCGCAAGCTGGAGCGTGCGCTTCAGCCGCTCGTCCCTCATCAGGGCCAGCCGGGCTTTCACGGGATCGACGCCGCCGGCCGCGCAAAGCTCGTCGAAGAAGCTCTCCTGCACGTAGGCGAGGAAGGTCGCGTCGACCGATCGCCAGGCCCCCGTCGGCACCGGGCTCTCGATGCCGCTTCTCAGCATGTGGGCTTCCGGGATCCCGTAGGCGAATCCAAGTCCGCGCCAGCTCGGCTGGGGCGCCCTCCTGCCTCCCGCCGTGAAGAGCTGGTGATAGAACGCGGCCGGCATTCCGTCCGAGCCGACCGACCCGGAGAGCGCGTGGTACGTCATCGGGCGGTAGTAGTCGTGCTGGAGATCGTCGGTGCGAGTCCACACGAGCTGCACGGGTTCGCCCAGCTTCTTGGCGATCTCGATGCACTCCGCGATGTAGTCCTGATTCAGCCTGCGGCCGAAGCCGCCGCCGATGAGCGGGATGTGCACCGTGACCTTGGAAGGCGGAAGGCCGCTCGCTTGGATCGCGGTGCCGAGAGCCGCGTCCGGAGTCTGGGTCGAAGCCCAGACCTCGCAGTGATCGGCATCCACGATCGCCGTGCAGATCATCGGCTCCATCGGCGCGTGGGATAGGAAGGGCAGCTCGTAGACCGCCTCGATCGTCTTGGAGGCGCCCGCGGGCGCGGCCGGGAAAGGCTGGACCGAGGCTTTGAACCGGTTGGTCAGCTCGGCGCTCGTGAGGCTCGCGTTGCCGCCCGGATTCCAAGTCACCTTGAGCGCCTGGGCCGCCTTCAGCGCCGACCAGGTGTCCTTGCCGATCACCGCGACTCCGCTGCCGACCTGAAACGCCTTGAGATAGCCGCTCACCGCCTTGCAGGCGGTATCGTCGAAGCTCTGGACGCCGCCGCCGAAGTCGTGAGGACGCACGATGACGGCAAAGCGCATCCCGGGCACGCGGATGTCCGAGCCGTAGACAGCCTTGCCGCTCGCGACCGCGAAGTTGTCGATCCTCTTCATCGGCTTGCCGACGTAGCGGTAGTCCTTCGGGTCCTTGTAAAGAACGCCCGAGCCTTCCGGTTTGGGGAGGGCTGAAGCCGCTTCGACGAAGCTGCCGATGCCGGCGTGCTTGCCGCTCGCCTTGTGCTTGACCTCGCCGCCTTCGAGGATGCAGTCGCCCGCAGGAACGCCCCAGGCGGCTCCCGCCGCCGTCCTCAGCATGGTCGACGCCGTCGCCGCTGCGGTGCGAAGCGGGGTGTAGGAGGAGATGAGCGATTGGCTGCCGCCGATGCCCTGCGGACCGTAGCGCTGATCGGGCGGGGCTTGTTCGATGACGACCTTATCCCAGTCCACGCCCAACTCCTCGGCGAGGATCATTGGTAGCGAGGTGCGCACGCCGCTCCCAACCTCCGGCCTCGGCGCGATCAGCGTGACGAGGCCCTTGGAGTCGATCCTGATGAAGACGTTGGGCTCGAAATCCGCGGCGCCCGCCGGCTCCGTCGCGCCGAGCCGGCAGCCGAGGATCAGGCATGCCCCGACGCCTCCCGCCGCTTGAAGGAAGCTCCTTCTCGAAAGCTGAACCGCGCTCACTTTGCGCCTCCCGCGGCCCTCAGGACCGCGCTCTTGATCCGCTGGTAGGTTCCGCAGCGGCAGATGTTGGTCATCGCCTCCTCGATCTGGGCCTCGGTGGGATGAGGATTCTTCTTCAAGAGGGCCGCCGCCGCCATGATCTGGCCGGTCTGGCAGTACCCGCACTGGGGCACGTCCTCCTCGATCCAGGCCCGCTGGAGAGGATGGTCGCCCTTGGCGCTGAGCCCCTCGATGGTGACGATCCTGCCCTTCCCCACCGTCGCCACGTCGACCGAGCAGCTTCGCACCGCTTCGCCGTCGACGAGAACGGTGCAAGCGCCGCAGAGCCCGGCCCCGCAGCCATACTTGGCCCCGGTGAGGCCCAGGGCGTCTCTCAGGACCCAAAGCAGGGGCGTGTCCGCATCGGCCTCGACCTCGCGGGCGCGTCCATTGACGTTCAGCGTATATTTCGCCACGTTCCCTCCTTCGCGGCTCTCCGTCGCGCTTGAACTCATTATGCGCGGGCGCCCACCGCGGGAGCCCTGTTGTCCAAAAGCGCGCCCTCCTCCTCTGCCCACGAGCCATCGCCAGAAGTGGGGCGTGACCGCCCCGCTCATTTAGTCAGATTCGGCGGGACGCTGAAACCACGCGGGGTCGGACGCCATCTCCTTGAGGATCGCCACGTATTCGCGATACTCCTCCATCGAGACCCCGGGCGGGGTTTGGTGGTCGACCGAGGGAATGAAGCGGCCGGAGCGGACGGTCGGCATCAGGCGCGAGAACTCCCTCCGGACGGCCTGCCCGCCGAGGTGCATCACCGTCTTGTCGAAGCCGCCGATCATAATCCAGCCGGGGTGGTTTCGGCGGATTCGGTCGACGTCCACGCCTGCCATCCGCTCTAATGGCAGGATTCCGCGCAAGCCGGCGCTTTCGAGCCAGGGGATCATGGGCTCGACGTCGCCGTCGCTGTCGATCAGAGGCGCGATGCCACGGCGCTCGAGCTCGGGCACTACCCTTCGGTAGTACGGCGCGAGGAATTCGTCGAACATCGCCTTCGACAGCATCGGCCCGTGGTTGTACGACATGTCCTCCGCGAAGGTCATGAAATCGGGGGTGCAGACCTCGCAGAACGCCTCGATGCACCGCAAGTGGTAGTCGGCGAGATCCTCGTTGATCCGGTGCATCAGGCGGGGATGGTCGAA
>DATJYD010000143.1:0-3823 GCA_035499755.1 Fimbriimonadaceae bacterium | reverse complement strand
CCGGTGAGGAAGTACCGCTCCGCCATCGCGAAGAGAAGCCGTCCGGTTGACGGGTGAGTGCCGTCGTGCATGTAGCCCATTCCGTTGCGGATGTCCTTCGCCCATTCAAGTGCCCCTGCGCCGTCCGTGAAATCGCCGTCGGACTTCGCCCCCGGTGCGGGAAGGAAATGGTTGTAGACGTTGTCGGCGGCGTCGTGGAGGCCGATCATATCCATCTCATGGGCCACGCGCCCAACCTCGAAGGCCAACCCGCCCCACATGCTGTGGCCGCGGAGTTGGTTGGCCGCGCACCGCCAGGCGTCGGTCCAGCCGGGATCAGCCAGTTCGACGTCCATCGGGGGATCGGGAACGGCCGGAAAGGGCTTCAGTTTCGTGCCATCGGGGCAGGTCCAAAGCCGTACCTCCTTCATGAGCTGCTCGAAGGAGGAGGCTTCGGGATGCCGGTCGGTGAACTGGCGGAGGGTCAAAGGTGGCTTCGCCGTCCCGGCGAGTTGCGCGCCGCCTGCCCGATCCACCTTTGAGATCGTGACTCCTTCTCGGGGAATCACGATCCGTCCGCGATCCAAATCCTTGATACGGAACGTGAACCCGCCGCCCTTGCGCCAGATCGTGATCCGGCTGTCCAGTCCGCCTGGGGCGTCGGGTGCGTAGAGGGCTTGGATCAGAATCGAGGACTGAGGGCTGGAGGATTGAGAGACCGGGCCGAGTGTGGCGACATGGGTCTCGAAGCGGCATCGCCCCAAAGGATGGGCCGCTTCGATCCGGATGTCCATCCGCTTCCACTCCCCGACGCTTTTCCCCGTAATCCCGAGTCTAGGGATGGGAATGTCGTCGCCGAAAACAGCGACCATCTGGGTCGCGGCGGGGATCCGGTTGTTGTAGAAGGTGTCCATCTGCTCTGCAGGCCCACTCGAGTAGATCCATGTCCGGCCGTCCGGAGTGATCTCGGGATCGGTCAGGATCTTGTCGACCGTCCAGCCGAACCAGCCGAAGGCGGAAGGATAGGTGCGGACTTCGACCTCGGCCGGTGAGGGCGGCTTGCCCGGCCAGTGCAGCTCGACTTGATAGTCCGAGAGCGGCCCGATCCAGAGCAGCCCGGTTCGAAGCTTCCACCTGGGCGCGGGAGGGAAGGGCTTGAGCAGATCGGGCAGGTCGTAGGCGACGCTCTTGAGCTGGTCCTTCGGCACGTTCTGCGAGTCCCAACGATACACCTTGTCCAGGCGATCCAGCCGGTGGGGAATGAAGTAGGCCTCGGGCTGCTTCTGCACGCTCAGGTCGGAGCGGTACTCATAGCACCAGGGGGCGATATCGACCGGCGTTCCGGCGAGGGAAGCATCCTTCCAGGGACCGAGGCTGGCCGCGGCCAAGAGCGTTGCCATCATCGAGCGCCAGCATACACGGCTCCCTCCACCATTCCATCACCCGCCCCTGCTATCCGATGTACTTCAGGCCCGAGCCCGTGTTGAAGAGCACGACGGTGTCGGACGGCCTGATGAAGCCGGACTCGACCAGGCGATGCGCTGCCGCCAGCGTCGCGCCGCCTTCGGGAGCGGGGAAGACGCCGGTGTTCGAGGCCATCTCCTTCTGCGCCGCAAGCATCTCCTCGTCGGAGACGGTCAGCGCCGTGCCTCCGGAGGCTCGGATCAGGTCGAGCATGATGAAGTCGCCGATCGCCTTCGGCACGCGAAGCCCGGAGGCAAAGGTGTGGGCGTTGGGAAACTCCTCGGCGAACCGCTCCCCCTTCGCGAAAGCCGTCGGGATCGGCGCGCAACCTGCGGCCTGGACGCTGACCATCCTCGGCCGTTCCGAACCGATCCAGCCGATCCGCTCCATCTCGTCGAACGCTTTCCACATTCCGACGAGGCCGGTGCCGCCTCCGGTCGGATAGATGATCGCGTCGGGAAGCTGCCAGTCCATCTGCTCGGCAATCTCGTATCCCATCGTTTTCTTGCCCTCGACCCGGTACGGCTCCTTCAGCGTCGAGAGGTCGAAGATGGATGGGTCTCGCTGGATGAGCTTGCGGACCTCGGCTCCGCAGTCGGTGATGAGCCCGTCGATCAGCTCGACGTGGGCGCCATAGAACCGGCACTCCTCGACGAACGCCCGAGGCGTGTCCGCCGGCATATAGGCGAAAGCCTCCATCCCGGCGGCAGCGGCGTAGGCCGACATCGCGCCCGCCGCGTTGCCCGCGCTTGGCGCCGCCACCTTCGTCACTCCTAAGTGCCTCGCCATCGAGACCGCCGCCGAGAGCCCGCGCGCCTTGAAGGAGGCGGTCGGGTTCATCCCCTCGTCCTTCACATACCATCGCTCGCCGAGCCTGGGCGCATGGAAGAGAGGCGTCCAGCCCTCGCCGAGGGAAATCGGCGGGCACGGCGGCATGAACTCGCGGTAGCGCCACATCGTTGCCTCGCGATCCTTCAGCGCCTCTTTCGCGGGCGGCTCGAGGTCGTAATCGACGCGCAGCGGGCGGCCGCATTCGCAGGTGTTGATGAGACGGCCGGCGGGATACTCCTTGCCGCAGAGCCAGCAGGTGAGGCGGGTGATCACGGGAAGAGTGTACAGGGGCGCTGGAGGCGTTGCGCATTGAGGCGATGAGTCCAACCCGTCCCACCCGTCCCACCCGTCCCGCGCCCACCGCCGAACGCCCCTCCCCGGAACAGCCCGTCGCCACGTGCCGTTGAAAAAGGCACAGGTAGACTCCAAGTCCACCGCTACCGGCATGCTCCCCATCCTCTTCAAAATTGGCAGCTTCCCCATCCACACCTACGGTGTGCTGATGGTCATCGCCTTTCTCGTCGCCCTCGCCTTCGCTCGGAAGCGGGCAACCCGGTACGGTATTTCCCCGAACAAGTTGTCGGACATGGCCTTCGTGATGCTGATCGCGGGAGTTCTGGGGGCGCGCATCCTCTTTCTCATCCAGGAGCCTCCGCGGGATTGGCATGAGTATTTCAGCATCCAGTTCGCCGGGCTCACCAGCTTCGGAGGATTGATCGGGGGCGCGCTCGTTGCGATCTGGTGGGTCTGGAGGAAGAAGATGCCGATGCGCCCGATGCTGGATGTGCTCGGGCCGCCCCTTCTCGTGGGGTGGGCGATCGGACGCGTCGGCTGCCTGATGAACGGATGCTGCTACGGCGGCGTCTGTCCGCCCAATCTTCCCTGGGCGCTCCACATCGTCGTGGGAGGCCGGACGTTGCCATTTCATCCCGCCCAGATCTACGACTCGCTGATGAACCTGGCCGGACTTGGAATCGTCCTCCTCGTCGAGCGGCGGGGCGTCGCTTCCGGGCGAATCTTCGCCATTTCGCTCGCCGCAAACGGGTTGAGCCGCTTCATCTATGAATTCTGGCGAGCGGGCACGGTGGCTCAGGTCGACGCGGGATATGCGTCGTCGACGTACTGGGGCCATCTGCCGATCACCCAGGCCCAGGCCGCGGCCGGACTGATCGTGCTCTTCGGCGTCTTCCTGTTCATCGTGTTCTCGCGCCGGTCCAGCACCGCGCCATCGAGCGATCCATCCCCCGTCCCATTCGCACCCCCTATCGAGAGCGTCGCCGGAGTGGACGGCAAGGCATGAGCTTCGCGTCTCTGCTGTTGTCGATGAAGGGCCAGAAAGTCCTGGTCGTAGGCGACCTCATGCTGGACGAGTACATCGTCGGCCGGGCGACCCGGATCAGCCCCGAGGCGCCGGTCATGGTCATCCGCCAGCATTCCACGATGTCGATGCCGGGAGGAGCGGCCAACGTGGCGAAGAACGTCATCGCTCTCGGCGGCTACGCGACGATCCTCGGGATCGTCGGATGCGATCCGGCTGCCGAAACCCTGA
>DATJYD010000142.1:0-3449 GCA_035499755.1 Fimbriimonadaceae bacterium | reverse complement strand
GCTAGATCTGACGGATCGGTCGGATCGAACGGATCTGGCCGGACATAGAGACTCCAGCAAGCCGAGAGGCACATAATGGTGATCGGACGTCCCTATGAGTGATTCGATGAAGAAGAGCAAGCAGGTTCCTGCCGTTCTCGTCGCCGCCGTCGCCGCCTATCTGGTGGCCGGCTGCAGTTCCGGGCCAACCGACGTGCGCCGGTGCGTCGATGCGACCGGCAAAGTGGTTCCCGATATCAACTGCGAAAACGGCTCGGGATCCGGAACATTCGTGGGTGGCAATGGCTACAGCGGCAGCGGCGGTTACTCCGGAAGCTACTATCATTCTTCGCACTGGGTCTACGGAGGCTCCTACTCGCCAAGCACGGGTACCGTCAGTGGCTACCATTCAACACCATCCGCAGGGGCGGATGTTACCGACAGCGCCGGCCACAGCATCTCGCGCGGCGGCTTCGGCGGTCGCGGCGGCAGCGGAGGGTAAGAGATTTTCTGGGTTTTGGGCGACTCCAAGATCCAGGATCCAAAATCGGGGAATGGAGCGCATACCGATCCCGGAGCGGCCGGACTGGCGAAAGAAGGTCGAAGAGCTAGGCCTCCTCTTCCACACCACCGAAGACAAGCCCTATTGGTTCGAACAGGCTTACTATCGATTTAACGAACGTCAGATAGATCAACTCGAGACGGCGACGAATGAGCTTCACAAGCTGTGCCTGGAGGCGGTCCAGTTGGTCATCGACCATGACCGGTTTCGCGACCTCGCGATCCCTGCAACCGCGATTCCGGCGATCAAGTGGTCATGGCAGAACCAGGTCCCATCGATCTACGGCCGCTTCGATCTCGCCTACGACGGCTTCCACGCCCCTAAGCTCCTCGAATACAACGCCGACACCCCAACCGCCCTCCTGGAAGCGGCGGTCATCCAGTGGCATTGGCTGCAGGAGCTATTTCCCAAGGCCGATCAGTTCAATTCGATCTGGGAGGGCCTCGTCGCGACGTGGCAGCAGCTCAAGGCGTCCGGCCGGATCAAGAACAACCTCGCCCACTTCGGCTACGTGGACAGCATCGAGGATTTCATGACGATCACCGTCCTCCAGGACACCGCCCAGGAGGCCGGCCTGCAGACGCAGGAGATCCTCATGGCTGACATCGGCTGGGACTCGACCTATCGCTGCTTTGCCGACCTGAAGGAGCGGGAGATGCAGACCATCTTCAAGCTCTACCCATGGGAGTGGCTGATCGCCGAAAACTTCGCCGACGAGGCTCTGTCGATATACAGCCAAGTCAATTGGATCGAACCGATCTGGAAGATGATCCTCTCGAACAAGGGAATCCTCGCCATCCTCTGGGAGATGCATCCGGGCCACGAGCTGCTCGCGGAAGCCCACATCGGCGAGCCCCACGGCCTATTCAACTGGATCAAGAAGCCGCTCTTGGGCCGGGAAGGCGCGAACGTGACCCTCAAAGTCTGGGGGCAGACCACGGAGACCGGCGGCGAGTATGGCGAGGAGGGTTATGTCTACCAGGACTACGTCGAGTTGCCGAATAAGGACGGGAGCCATCCGGTGATGGGTTGCTGGGTGATCGACGGCAAGGCTCACGGGATGGGGATCCGCGAATCGGATGGCCCGATCACCGACAACTTCTCTCGCTTCGTGCCGCACCTGTTCGAGTGAGATTTCGCGCGTGAAGGTAGCGGGAGGGCGGCGCCAATTCGGCCGATGCGCCGCCCAACGCGTTCTCAGGCGATCGGCGGACCGGACCTTCTTCCCGTGGCGAGGCCGAAAATGAAGAAGAGGACGGTCGCGATCAAGAAGATCCAGAACAGGATCACGGCGATGTGTGTAGCGAGCCCGGCAACTCCCCAGAAGCCGAACACGGCTGCCACGATCGCGACGATCAGAAATATCAAAGCCCATCTCAGCATGGGGTCATTCCTCCGTTTTGCATCGGTGTTCGATGCGGATGCTTCTTTCGACTCAAGGCGGCTCGATGGTGTTCACAACACTACCGGGAGCCTGGGCACAAGGTCCGGATCTCAGTTCGCTCACGCCCCTTCGTGAAACCCTAGAGTCGATTGCGAAGTTGCCACCCTGAGAAGATTGCTGGGGAAAGCCGACGAAATGAATAGCGGTAAGGGAAGCGATAAAGCAGGCCCCCTGCGAGGCGATTCGCAGTGGATGCTAGAGCAAACCGAGACTTGGCAGCTCTCTCTCCCCAGCCGCCGGGCAAGTGTGCGTTGCCCGTGAGAACGGCGCGGCAACCATCCGTGCTTGCAAGGTAGGGAGAAACATAAACAGATGCTACAAGCAATGCTCGCTGGCGTGGCCAGCATCAAAGCCCAGCAGACGAGGATGAACGTCATTGGCAACAACCTTGCCAACATCAACACCACGGCCTTTAAGAGCAGTCGTGTCACGTTCCAAGACATGATCGCGCAGACGCTTCAAGGGGCGACCCGCCCCAGCGACGGAGTCGGCGGCGTCGATCCCATCCAGATCGGCCTCGGCGTGACGATCGGCTCGACCGGAGTCAACGAAGAGCAGGGATCGCTCAACGCCACCAACAACCCAACGGACCTGGCCATCCAGGGCAACGGTTTCTTCATGGTCAGCAACGGCATGGAGGTCAACTACACCCGGGACGGAAACTTTACTCTGGACGCATATGGCAACCTCGTTAGCTCGTCGACGGGCTTCAAGGTGCTGGGCTGGCCCGCGAATACGCTGGGACAGGTCGACTCCACGTCCCAGATCGACCCGAAGAGCCCGGCGAACGAGATCAATATCCCGGTCGGAGTGCTCAAGTCGGTTCAGCAAACAACCCAGGCGAACTTTTCCGGCAACCTGAACGCGGGCTCTTCGAGCGCGGACTCGCTGACCACTCAGGTTACGGTTTATGACGGCCTGGGCAATCCCCATCTGATCTCGATCGAGTTCTCGAATCACCAGGTGCCACCGGTCGGGACGCCACCCGCCGGCGCGACTTCGAGCTGGGATTGGTCGGCATGGGAAGGACAGCCGGGTACGGGAACCCCGATCGGCGACAGCACCACTACGGGCAACCTTCCGCTCTACTTCGATGCGAATGGCGCCCTGTTGACCCCGGCGTCGAGCTTCAACATCACCGTCCCCGCGAGCAACGGCTCCAGTTCGCTGCCCATCAAGATGGATCTGTCCCAAGTAAGCCAATTGGGCACGACGTCGCAGGTCAACCCGACCGGGCAGAACGGATTCCCTCCCGGCTCGCTGACGAACTTCAATATCGGCGAGGACGGCCTCATCACCGGCAACTTCTCGAACGGACTCACTCGCGTCCTCGGTCAGATCGCCCTCAGCAACTTCCCGAACCCTGGAGGTCTCGAAGAGAACGGCAACAACCTTTGGATCTCGACCGACAACAGCGGTCTGCCGGTTACTGGCGCGCCCCGCTCGGGAAGCAATGGCTCGATC
>DATJYD010000141.1:0-5640 GCA_035499755.1 Fimbriimonadaceae bacterium | reverse complement strand
CGCGAAATCCACCAGCGCCCCGAATGAGGTCGAGATCGGCAGGATCAGCCTCGGAAAATAGACCTTGGACACCAGCCCCGAATTGCCCACCAGCGAGCTGCTCGCTTTCGTCATCGTGTTCGCGAACACGTTCCACCCCAGGAGGCTGGCGAAGGTCAGTGCGAAGTAGGGCACGCCGGCCGGGCTCGGCAGGTTCGCCACCTTCCCGAACACAAACGTGAAGATCCCGGCCCCGATCAGCGGCTGCAGAATGACCCAGATCGCCCCCAGCGCCGTCTGCCGGTATCGCAGCTTGACGTCCCGCTGGGCCAGCGTGATCAGCAGATCCCGAAACTGCCAAAGCTCCCGAAAGGGGATCGGATTGAACCCCTTCTTCGGCCGAAGGACCACCACCGGCTTCTCGTCCGTCGCGGACGGCGGCGCGACGGGCGCGTCGTGAAACTCAGCGGGACTGGACGTGGCGGCGTGTACTTCCATCATGGGCGTTCGCGGCTCAGCTTCTGTACGTCTTCGCTCTCGTGCCGCTCGTCGCGACGCCGAGGATCCGGGCATTCGACTGCCGCAACGTATCGATGCCCTTGCGCACGGCGAACCGCTTGGTCCTTCCACTGCGCGCCACATAGAGCACTGAGTCGGCGACGTTCGATAGTATCGGCGTGTCGGCGAAGCCTATGCAGGATGGGGCGTCGAAGATCACGAGATCGGAATCGGCGGCAAGGCGATCGTAAACCTGGCGCATTTGATTCGACGCCAAAAGCTCGGCGGGCGTCGCAATCATGCTGCCGCTCGTCAGAACTCTTAATCCAGGGATCGACGTCTGGTAGATGCTCTGTTCGAGCTCAGCCTCGCCGGCAACCACGTCGGTCAGGCCCGGCCGCGCGGGCACGTTCATCTTCTTGTGGATCATCGGATTGCGCAGGTTGGCGTCGACCAGGATGACCCGCCGCCCCTCGCCGCAAGCCGCGATCGCGAGATTGCAGGCAAGCTCGGTCTTTCCTTCCCCCGGCCCGCTGCTCGTCACCACGATCGACTTCACCGGCTGATCGAGGGTCGAGAACTTGATGTTGAAGCGCAGCACGCGATACTGCTCGAGGACCGAGGAATTGGAGATCCCTTCCGCAAGGACGGGAAGTCGGCTGGACACGCTCGGCAGCTCGCCCAGCGACGGCAGGCCGGTGAGGTTGTAGATCTCCTCCGCGGAAGAGAGGCGATCTTCCAGGCTGTCCTTGGTGAGCGCGAATCCGGTCGCTGCGAAGAGGCCCATCAGGAACGCCAGCAGGATGTACTGGACGCCCTTCGGCTTGACTTTGTCGGGAGTCGTGGGCTGCTGAAGAACGTCGATCGGGTCGGTGATCGAGCTTTGTTGAACTTGGAGCTGATCGAGGTAGTGCTTGGTGGTTAGGACGGCGTTCTGCCGGTCCTTGACCGTTTCCTCGAGGTCGTTCTGGGATAGCGCGTCCTTGTTATAGGCGTTCAGTTCGTTCTGAGCCTTGGTCGCCTCATCGGCGGCCCGCTGCTCTTCCAGCTTGGACTCCTTGAGAGCAAGTTGGGCGTCCTTGACCTTGCCCACATATTCGAGATACATCGGATAAGGTGTCGTCGAGGACTGCGGCTTGGACTTGGGGAGGTGGGCCAGGATGGCTTCATGGGCCTTGATCTGGGCATCGTCTCGCTGCAAGACCGGGTTGCCCTCAGAATAGGTGATGCTGTCCACCTGACGCTGGGCCTTTAGCTGCTCGATCGTCTGCTTCTCGGCATCGATCTGAGGGTTCGTCTCCTTCGTATCGTTTTGATAGGATTTGGGAAGCGAGGCCAACTGCTGCTGGAGGGTCCGAAGCTTGTCTTCCGCAACGGCGACGGCCGTCTGAGCGGCCGTGAGGGCAGCTTGGGTGCTTGTCACCCTCTGGGTTCGGTAGGCGCTCTCTCCTTCGATCGAGATGAGCCCGCCCTTGCGGTCGGCCTTGAATGCCTCGAGATCCTTCTGGGCTTGCTTGAGAGCTTCGGTTTCGCCGGACACCCAGTGCTTGTTCACATCGTAGTGCCCGTTGAGACGGTCCTTCAGGAACTGAATTTGGCTGGCTACAGACTGCTCTTGGATTCCCTTCAGGTAGTTGCTATAGACCCGAGGCACCTGCTCCCCCAGAACACCGGCCGCGGTATAGTCAGCCGAATCGACGTAAACGCGCATCGTGTTCGTGGCGCCGTTCTGCTCGACCCTCAGGGAAGGCAAATTGTCTATGTCAGCCTGCGACATGTATTGAGGAAGCGGATCGAACCCTCCCGCGACATACAGATGTCCCAAGAACTCCGGGCTCTCCAGGATCTCGATCTGAGTCGGCATGTCGGGCGTAGTAACCGTGGGAACCTGTCCCTGCGAGGAATTGGAGTTCTGGCTGGATGCCCCGGCCCCGAGGACTTGGAATTCCATGGAGGACTCCCAAACCGGCTTCGCGCGCTTGTACGCGAGGTAGCCCACAACCAGCGAGAGGGCAACGATCGCCAGCATGAAGTAACGCTGTCTCCACAGGATGCTGAAGAAACTCGCTAGGGTCAGTTGCTTTGGCAGCGGTTCCATATTGTGTAAGGTTCAAGCGGGAGCAGCGTCCTTTCCGGAGAGCCGGCAACGACGCCGACAAACACCGGTGCCCGCCACATCGGACCAACCGGCACAAACCACGCCATCGCCCTCGAAGCGGGTCAATACTGCTAACTCGGCCGTCGACAGCCCTTGCTGCGCCGCCTAAATGCCCTCACGCCTCTCTCGCTCAATTTTACTACAGAACAACAAATCGGCCCCGGGTGTTCCCCTCTGTAGGTGTGTTCAGGCCCTTTGCACCCCGTCCCAGTGCCGGGCGCCACGTAAACGGGTGTGAGCCTCTCGTTCTCCCGTCCCGAGTGCTCAGAGCCCGCGCTCTGTCTCGCACCCAATGTGGACGCGGATGGGGAACTGAAGCCTAAAGGCAGAGATCACTGGGAACAGGAAACTCGAGGCGCCTGACACCGGCAACGCGGCTAGTAGGCGCCGCGGCACGTGAAGACGGCGACCGGAGTCTGGAGAAGGATCTTCAGATCCGTGCCGAGGCTCATCTCATGGATGTACTTGCGATCCAGCTCGATCCACTCGTTAAAGGAGAGGTTGCTGCGGCCCTGGATCTGCCAATAGCAGGTGATGCCCGGCTTCACGGATAGGCGCTCCAGCGCGCCGTCGTCGTATTGAATGACCTCGCTCCGAATGGGCGGGCGCGGGCCGACGAGGGTCATCTGGCCCGTCAAAACATGAATGAGCTGCGGGAGTTCATCGATGCTCGTCTTGCGAAGGAATCGACCAATCGGCGTGACCCGCGGGTCCTTGACCATCTTGAAGATCGGCCCGTCTTTCTCGTTGCGGCGCCTTAGCTCTTCGAGCCGCTCCTCCGCATCCACGTGCATCGTGCGGAACTTCAGAAAGGTGAACGGTCTCCCGCCCATTCCGATTCTCTCGCTCTTGTAGATCGCCGGCCCCCGGCTCGTCAGTTTCACGAGGAGGTAGACGATGGCCAGCGGGATAAAAAGAATCGCCAGCGACACGAGGGAGACGACGATGTCGATCAACCGCTTCGCGGCGGCATACGGCACCGGCCGCAGACCGACTCGCGGTAGCTGCGAATCCTCCAGTTCATGAACTGGAATTAGCAGTCTAGGGGCAGGCTGCGCGACCAAAGATCAACACCTCTCTCGAATACGGATTCATCCGCTGTTCCCTCAAATGCAAGCAAAGGCTCTCAAAGCTCGAGAGCGAATCTATATTGCATCAAGCACGAGGCCAAGAGCTCGATTTGAAGTCGAATCTCTGAAAAACCGACATTTTTGCCAGTAACCTATCGAATGGCTAATTTACATTAAGTTGGTACCCGCTCCGGGGCGCGTGCAGCGCCACTTTCTTGCCTTCCCTCAGGGCCGAGGCAGGGCTCGTTTGGCGGAGGCCTCAGCTCAGCCGAGGGGCCGAACCTGAGGGAATCACCTGGGGGTTGAGCCCAATGCCACGGTAGAATCCCCGGCATGGCTGGGCGCAAGACCCTTGTAACGGGGGCGGGTGGTTTCATTGGCGGGCATCTCGTGAAGTACTTGCGAGATCAGGGCGATGACGAGATCGTCGCCGTCGACATCAAGCCGATGGAGGAGTGGCACCAGGTCTGGGACTGGGCCGACTGCCAAGTCCTCGATCTGCGCGAGCGGGCTAGCTGCCAGCAAGCCGCCGAAGGATGCTCGACCGTCTACAATCTGGCCGCAGACATGGGCGGTATGGGCTTCATCGAGAACAACAAGGCCCTCTGCATGATCACCGTGCTGATCAATACCCACATGCTCATGGCCGCGCGAGAGCATGGCGTTCAGCGCTACTTCTATAGCTCGTCGGCGTGCGTCTACAACGGCGAGAAACAGCAGGACGTCGACAACCCCGGACTCAAGGAAGAAGACGCCTATCCGGCTCTGGCCGAGGACGGCTACGGCTGGGAGAAGCTGTTCAGCGAGCGCATGTGCCGACACTTTCGGGAAGACTTCGGCGTCCAGACTCGGGTCGCCCGATTCCATAACGTTTACGGTCCCCATGGCACGTGGGATGGGGGGCGTGAGAAAGCTCCCGCCGCGATCTGCCGCAAGGTCATCAACGCCAAACTATCCGGCGACCACCGGATCGAGATCTGGGGCGACGGGCATCAGACGCGAAGCTTCATGTACATTGACGACTGCACCTACGGCGTCAAGCGGATCCTCGACAGCGACATCCTCGAACCGATCAACCTCGGAAGCGCGGAGATGGTCTCCATCAATCAGCTCGTCGACATGGTCGAGGAGATCGCCGGGATTAAGTTGGAGCGATCCTACAACCTGAGCGCTCCGAAGGGCGTGCGCGGACGCAGCAGCGACAATGCGATGATCGAGCGAGAACTCGGGTGGGAGCCTTCCATCTCGCTTCGCGATGGCCTCGAAAAGACCTACGCCTGGATCTATGACCAGGTGGTTGGAAAGCAGCCTTCCAAAGTCTAGATCGCGTTGGACCCAGGGATCGCGCGCCGGTGAGATAGCGGAAAGAAGGCGCGGCCTCAGAACCGAGTTACGAGGGCGAAGGTGAAGTAGCGCCTCGTTCCGCACCGCACACTGAGGTAAATAGGATCATCGGCGATCGCCCAACCCCCAACTGGCGTCCGCACCTCGATCCCGTATTCGTTGACTTGGAGTGCCGGCTGCGAGCAGTAGATTCCAGAGAGGGTCAGCGTCGTCGAGAGAGCCGGGCTCCTGACTTGATCTCCCCTTGAAGCGGGTGCTCGGAATGCATAGGTAAACGAGCCGTCCGCGATCTGGGCGTTAGCATGCTCTGACGACGTGGGGCTTGAGATCGATCTGACTCCGAGTCCAAACCAGAGATCGCCTGAACGGACGTGATCCAAGAGAATCGGCGACTTACTCCTTTCCGCCAGAAGCTGCTCGACCTGAAGAAAGGTCGCCGGAAGGGAGCTCGGAATGGCGTGTTTCTGGCTCGGAGACCATAGCCGGTAACTCGCGCTTACTCCTACGTCCCAGGCGTATGGATCGACGAACGAGGCGACGGTGAGTGTGTATACAGCGCGTTGGGGGTCTCCAAACGCCAGACCGGCCCCA
>DATJYD010000140.1:0-3953 GCA_035499755.1 Fimbriimonadaceae bacterium | reverse complement strand
GCCCGGGTTTTGCGGCAGAAACCTGAGATTCGAGATGTGATTCTCGAGTGCATCTACCGCTCTTAGATCCAGGCTTTCCCGAATTCCCATGCCAAGGCTCTGGATCGGTCTCAGCGGTTACTCCTACAAGCCCTGGCAGGGCGAAGGGAGGTTCTATCCTCCCGACATCAAGCAATCGGGCTTTCTCGCTTATTACGCTGGCCGTTACCCGGCCGTCGAGATGGACGGCACGTGGTACCGGATGCCTGGAGAGAAAGCTGTCCAGGAGTGGGGAGCCAACTCTCCTCCAGGCTTCCGGTTCAGCTTCAAGCTCCACCGCCAGATAACCCACATGGCGCGCCTCAAGCTGGAGAGCATCGATTCGCTCCGGTTCATGCTGAAGCGTCTTGGCCCTCTCGCGGCGGGGGGAAAGCTCGGGCCGCTCCTTATCCAGTTGCCGCCAAACATGAAGCGGAACGACGAACGGCTGAGCCAGTTTCTCGAGAATCTCCCCATCGAGATCGAAGGCGTGGCTCCTTTGTCCCGACCTCTCGAATGGGCCGTGGAATTCCGACATGAGTCCTGGAATGCCAAGGAGGTCGAGGAAATCATGCGGCGCCGTCGCGTCGCCTGGGTCGCCGCCGATACCGATGAAGCTGCGGCTCAGCGCCGCGACACCGGTTCCTGCCATTACGCACGGCTGCGCCGATCGGAGTATTCTGAGGATGCGCTTGCCGACTGGGGCCGCTATTTCGCTCAGACCGGCAAAGACTGCTATGTGTATTGCAAGCATGAGGACGAAGGCGCTCCTTGGATCTGGGCGGATCTGCTGGCCCGGCAGCAGATCACCTAAATTGCAGCAATCGGAAAGCGATTTACCCCGTCTGATATACAGGCTGGTGATTCGACCAGCGATGGAATCAACGGACCGGTGGGCGGAGTTATGGGAGGCTTTCAAGCCAAAGCGGGCCTCTGGCACGCCAACCTAAGGCCGATATATTGAAGACCCTTTTTGTCAGTGCTGAAGTCTCCCCGTTCGCCAAAGTCGGAGGCCTTGCCGATGTAGCCGGCTCCTTGCCAAAGGCTCTTCGGAAGCTCGGTATCGACGCCCGCGTCGTCATGCCGCTTTACGCCATGATCGAACGCGACCCGCGTTGGGACCTCGAAGTCGTGGCTGCCGATGTCCCGATCGCCATCAACGGACATTGGCTGGAACATGCGCGCATTCTCACCACGGTGCACGAGGGAGTCCCGATCTACTTCATCGGGCATAGCCGCTTTTTCCAGTCGGCGACTTCGAGCGACCGCATCTACACGCCTGGGATCGACCAGTATCTGTTCTTCTCCTCAGCCTGCCTCGAACTGCCTCAGGAAGTAGGCTGGAAACCGGACGTCGTGCACTGCAACGACTGGCATACGGGATTCGTGCCGGTCCTCATGCGTGAGAAGTTTGCGAGCCGTTTCTCCTCGACCGGCGCCGCCTTCACGATTCACAACCTCGCCTACCAAGGCGAGTTTGGCGTCGAGATTCTCGACGCTCTCGCTCTTCCCCGGTCTCTCTTCGTTCCCGAACTCCTCGAGACCTGGGGCGGAGTCAACTTTCTCAAGGCGGGATGCGTCTACAGCGATCAGGTCAACACGGTCAGCCCGAATTATGCCCGTGAGATCCAGACCCCCGCGTACGGCTGCACTTTGGAAGGCCTGATGAAGCATCTCGCCGATGAGGACCGCCTGACCGGGATTCTCAACGGTATCGATCCGGATGCCTTCAATCCTGAGACCGACCCCTTCCTTCCCGCCCACTACTCGGCGGAAAAGCCCGACGGCAAGTCCAAATGCCGCAAGGCGCTTCTCGCGGCGGTAGGACTCGATCCCCTTCCCGCGACGCCCATCATCGGGGCGGTCACCCGGCTTTCGCACCAAAAGGGCCTCGACTTGCTTGCCGCCGTCGCCCCCAATTTATTCGAGATCCCCGTTCAACTGATCGTCCAGGGCCTCGGCGATCCCGCCATCATCGCGGACCTCCGGTCCCTTCAACTCCGATATCCGGATCGCATCCGCTTTGTCGAGAAGTTCGACGAAGACCTGGCGCGCCTGATCTACTCGGGCTCCGACATGTTCGCGATGCCCAGTCTCTTCGAGCCATGCGGTCTCGGTCAGCTGATCGCGATGCGATTCGGAACCATCCCGATCGTTCGCGCGACCGGCGGCCTCGCGGATACCGTCACAGAGGGCAGGAACGGGTTCCTGTTCCGTGAAAAGAAGGAAGTCGACCTCTTTGCGGCCGTCGCCCGAGCCGCCGCCGTCTACCGGAACTCGCGGGCCTGGAAGCGGCTCGTTCGCCAGGCGATGGCCGAAGATCATGGGTGGGATCGGAGCGCGGCCGAGTACGTGAACCTATACGGCCGGGCCGCCGAGTCAACCGGCGGGATGCTCAAGCTCGCCTAGCTGGCGGGCCGTTCGTCGCGCCCGGCCGGCAGCGGCAGGGCTTGGAGACTATTGCGCGAGTCCTGGCGACTTTCAGTGCTGCTCGAAGCGAAGGTCGAGATCCTCGGGCTCCCCGAGTGGGGGCTCAAAGCCCCAAGCACGAGTTCGCCACCTTCGGAGGGGCTCCCTCCAACAGTCATTCGGCTAGAGATTGGCTGGAGAACCGCTTGTTGGTCTCAGATTCCTCCCACCCTGCGCTCGAGGGAGAGCTCAGTGTGCGATACTAACGCCCATGCCGACCTACGACGCAATCCTCCCCGCAGGAGGAAAGATCGATCCCGAATTCGCGAAGCTCGTGGGAACGGAGTACAAGGCGCTCATCGAGATAGGCGGCAAGACCCTCCTCGGACGCGCCCTCGACGCCCTGGCGGCGACTGGGGCCGCGAAGCATACGGTCGTAATCGGACCGGCTGAAGTCATCGAGCACGCGGACGCCAAGCGAGCCACTTTCCGCCTTCCGCCGGGGCAAACCGGTCCCGATAACATCTACCGGGGTCTGGACCATCTGCTTCGTGAACCGGATGCCTCGAAGAAGATGTTGATCGTGACGACCGATCTGCCTTTCCTCGAAGCCGGGGCCATCACCGCGTTCCTCGAAAAGTGTCCGGCCGACCGGGACATCTGCGTTCCCCTCATCCGCGAGGCTGACTTCAACAAGCGCTTTCCTGGTACCACGGCCACCTTCGTCAAGCTCAAGGACGACAGTTGGACCACCGGCAACATCTTCCTGCTGAATGCGGAGGCTCTGAGGAGATCGAAGCCGCACATCGAGCGAGTCTTCGAGAACCGCAAGAGCAAGATGGGCATGGCGCGGCTGCTCGGCCCCGTATTCGTCTACAAGTGGCTGCGAAAGAAGCTCACTCTTAACGACCTCGAGGCCAAGATCCTCAGCATGCTCCATTGCTCCGGTGCCGCGATCACCGACAGCGATCCCGCCCTCCACTACGACATCGACGCCCTCGACGACTACGAGTATTCGACCGGCTTGTACAAGGAGCGCGAACCTGAAAGAGTCTCTTGAGACATCCGGCTACCCCAGGGAGTATCTCGATCCGATTTCGCTAGAAGCTCGGTCGATTCCCTCGGTGGCCTCGCCGTACGAGGGTCGAACACTCACCTCCGGCGAGCAATTCGCGATCAGCGCTTATTGGTTTGCGACCAATTTCCTTTGGGGCGCCTTGCTCGTCATCATGCTGCCGGGTGAGATCAAGACGCTCTTCCCGGTGTACCGCGTTCCCGCTCTGGGATACCTATTCGCCTTCGGCGCCGTCGTAGCGCTCGTCGTCCCCTTGGTCGTGGGCGCGATGAGCGACCGCTGCGTCTCCCGCTTTGGCAGGCGCCGGCCTTTCATTGTGGCCGGCGTCATCATCAACGTGCTTGGCCTCGCCCTCATGTGGGCGGCCGTGAGCTTCTCGCCCATCGTTCACGGAAGCAAGTCCGCGACTCCCGGGCAGATCGCCGGAACCCTCTTCACGAGCCCAACCTTC
>DATJYD010000139.1:0-10751 GCA_035499755.1 Fimbriimonadaceae bacterium | reverse complement strand
ACGCCGGATCGAAAGGCACTCCTCGTACGAGCGGCAGGGCTGCTCGATGTAGACGTCGATGTCGCGCACGGCCTTGACCACGCGCATCGCCTCGTGAGGCAGCCAACCGGTATTGGCGTCAGCCACGAGCTTGTCTCCCGGCTTGAGCTTGTCGGCGACCGCCTCGATCCTCTCGATGTCGGTGTCGGGATCGCCGCCGACCTTGAGCTGGAAGCGCCGGTAGCCCTCGGACCGGTAGCCGCCGACCTTCCCCGCCATCGCATGCGGCGACTCCTGAGAGATCGCGCGGTAGAGAACATAGTCGTCGCCGTAGCGGCCACCGAGGAGAACGCAGACCGGCAAGCCCGAGGCTTTACCCAGGATGTCCCAGCAGGCCATGTCGATGCCCGACTTGACGTAGGGATGGCCCTGCAGAGCGGCATCCATCAGCATGTTCAGCTTGGCTACCTGAGTCGGATCTTCGCCGATCAGGTGCGGGCCCAATTCCTCAATACCGGCGCGTACGCCTTTCGCGTAAGCAGGAAGGTAGAAGGGGCCGAGGGGGCAGACCTCGCCGTAGCCGGTGATCCCAGCGTCGGTCTCGATCTCGACGACGGTGCTGTCGAAAACGGTGACCGACTTGCCTCCCGACCAGTTGTAGGAGCCTTCCTTGAGGGGCAGATCGATTCGGTAGGCGCGAATTCCCGTGATCTTCATGCCTTCAGTTTGACGACTTCTTGGCGTCTCACGCTGAGCCTGTCGGAGACTCGCTCTTGTTCGTCACAGGCAATCTCGAACGAGGGGCGGCCGGGGTGCGAGGGATTGCCCAACATGATTCAGAAGGCAACACGCACAAAGACCTAGCGGACCGTTCGATGGCCAGGCCGCCTATGCTCGGACTTTCTCTTTCTCCCGGACTACCGCTTGGGCGGGGAGTTCAGGCCGGGTCATCTCCTGCTTGCCGCGCTCGATAGTCGTCATCACCTTGCCGACGACGCCTTCGAGTTGGCTGAGCACGTCCCGGGCGTAGCTTTCTGCGCCGCGCCGCATGACGGTGGCTTCCCGCTCCGCCGCGTTACGGACTTCTTCCGATTGAGCCTTGCTGAGCTTGAGGATCTCGCTCTCGCCGATCATGTGCTCTTGTTGAAGCCGAGCCTGCTCGATGAGGCGTTCGGCCTCTTTCCGAGCCTCCGCGACGATTCGCTCGGACTCCTTTTGAGCGGCGTCGGTGGTCTTGGAGGCGTCTTCTTTCGCCCTGGCCATGATCTGCTCGGCGTCCCGAACGGTGGCGGCTGCTGCCTTCACCTCGTTCGGCAGGGACGCGCGGATCTTCGTGATCTGCATCGAGATCTCATCTTTGTCGAGCCCCCAGGTGATCGGGCCGAAGTGCTTGGGCTTATCGACGACGAGAGTGTTGAGATCATCAAGTATGCGCAATACGTCCATGGGAACCTAAGGGCAGCGAGAGCGGCCTCTGTCATTGTGGCACTCTCACGCACCGGCAACGGGTAACTGATTATTGCGATTCTCGCGATTCTCGACAAGGGCCTGTGGATAACTCTGTCAAATCGGTGGACAACTACGGTTATCTCGGAGCGCGCAGGAGCGCCGCCTCAATCATCGGGGCAACCGGATCCGGAACCAACTGCCGGAAATCGCCCCCGAGGTTGGCGACCTCTCTCACGATGCTGCTGCTCAAGTAGCTGTATTCCCAAGTCGTCATCAGGAAAATCGTCTCGATCTCTCCGCTCAGCCGGCGGTTTACCGTCGCCATCTGAAACTCGTATTCGAAGTCGGCGGTGGCGCGTAGGCCGCGTACGATCGCCTGCGCTCCCGACGCATGGACGTAGTCGATCAGCAATCCGGAGAACCCGTCGACTTCGACGTTCGGCACGTGCGAACAGGACAGGCGCATGGCCTCGATCCGTTCCTCCGTCGTGAGGAGGGGCGACTTCGACGAATTCCTCCCGACCGCAACCAGGACCTTGTCGAACAGCTTGGCGGCACGCTCGATCACGTCGATGTGTCCAAGGGTCGGAGGATCGAAAGAGCCTGGGTAAACGGCCAGTTTCATATCAGCTACTCCATTCTGGATGATGGGATGCGAGTTTCGGGGAGGCGATGGCTATAGGGGCGAGCCCGTCCATACTCTTCTCATGAGATTCGCTTGGATATTGGCGCTGGGAGTTGCCCTTGCCGGCTGCAGGGCAAGCGACAGCCCGATCACGCGGGCCGCCGGGTCGTGGCAAGGGCAATTTCAGATCGACGCCGTGGACGGCAAGGCGGATGCCGCTTCGATCAAGTCCGAGGAGCTTGACGCGAATCTCGAGCTCTACGTGACGGGAGACAAGTTCGAGCTCGATGCGACGGCCCGCCACCAGAAGTTCAGCGTCATCGGCAAGTGGACGGCCGCGCCTGGCGGCCGTATCACGATGACCGCCGATAGCTACACCTTCGACAACCCCACCGATGAGGACCAGAGGGCGCTGGGCCTGAGGCTCATAAGCCCTGATCAGGTCCGCGCGACCTTCGGCCACGCCTTCGTTCTCGACGAGTCGCCGGACCGGCGCCGGCTCACCGGCCTCGTCGTCACCCTCGGCCGGCTGGAGGGCCGCTTCGAGTTCTCGCGGCCGATTCCGAAGTGAATGGGTGAGCCCATCACCGATCACCCATTTCCTCATTCACACCCTATAATGAGCCTAAGGATGTCGGAGCCAATCGGCAGCGTTGGGTGGCCCAATGGGGCGAGGGCGGCGATCTCGCTGACCTACGACGGCGGCCTGCCCGAGCATCTGTTTCTTGTCGAACCGCTCCTTCGCACTCTGGGATTGCGGGCTACGTTCTATCTGAGCGCGACTTTCTTTCTGGAAAATCCTCGCGCCTGGGCGGCCCTCGCGGCCCACGGCCATGAGATCGGCAACCAGAGTCTCTTCGGAGTAACGGGTCCGCGCGGCGAGCTGCCGAACTGGACGCTTGAGATGGTGCACGAGGACTTGCTGCACCTGGAGGAGCTTCTCGACGGCCACGTTGCCGGTCCGACCGAGCGGAGCTTCGCCTATCCGGGGGACAACCCGATCACCGCCGAAGGCTCTTACGAACCCGTCGTCGAGCGCCTCTTCCTTTGGGCTCGCACCTGCCATGAAGGTCTGAACCACGCCGTCTTCTGCAATCCGCTGTCTTTGCGGACGGTACGGGCAGCCGGCCTGTCCGGCGCGGGGCTTGCCCAGAGAGCCGAAGAGGCTTTGGATCTCGGCGCATGGGCGATCTTCGTGTTCGAGAGCCTTGGCTCGCGAGGGCGCGCTTGCGAGGAACGCGACCACGAGTCCCTGCTTCGCTATGTCGCGGCCAAGCACAACGATCTCTTCGTCGCGCCGGTTCGGGAGATCGCCGAGTATGTGGTCGCGGCTCGCGAGCGGATGACGGTGGGTTAGCCTGATGAAGTACAAGCTGATGGGGCTGACCATGCTCGCCGCGATCCTAGCAGTCCTCGTCATCGGAGCGGCCGAGCGGCTCAAGAAGAGCGATGTTTTGGGCGCGCGTTTGGCGCAAGCAGTGATGCGGGCTCGCGCCTCGTTGCCTCGCTTCCGGGACCGGATCGAGCATCCTCAGGAGCATGATCGGTCGTTCTTCGTGCGCGCTCAGTTCAAGGACAAGGATGGGCGGCCCGAATACCTGTGGATCAAGCGAGTCTCAGCGACGGCGACTGGCTTTTCCGGCGAGGTCGCCGAGCAGCCCTTCTTCGGGGATCTCAAGCTCGATTCGCCGGTCGCGGTTCCGACCGATCGGGTCGTGGACTGGACGATCAAGCACGACGACGGCTCCGTCGAAGGCGATTTCACGCAGGGCCTCGAACCCGGCTCTCGCTAAGGCGATGAGGGGACGGGGTCTCCGAACCTCTGAATTCCCTACTGCCCTTCGTCACCCGTTCCATCGGTAGAGGACGATTGCTTGGCCGCCTTCTCGGCCGCGATCTTGGCGGCCTGACCCACGCTTCCTCCCCCCGCTCCCTCGACGCTGTCCGTCCCGGCCACGGGCGTCACACCACCGACGTTAGGCGCCATCGGCGCGATGCCGCCTCCACCTGAGCTACTGCCGCTGCCGCTCGTCGCGGCACTTGGACCCGAGACCGGCAGTAGAGGCGAGGGGGGTGCGTCCTTCGTCTGGACGGGATTTGGCGGCGCGGCGCATCCAAGAAGGGCGGCGGCGAGAGCTGTCAGCAGAAGTGGCTTCATGCGCCCTCAAGGATACGATAACGTTTCCTCCTCGGCAATACCGAGCACCGCTGGATTCGTGAAAGCATCCTCCCGGAAGGGGTGACTATATAGGGAGGCAGCTTCTTGCCTGCTCGGGAGCGTCTCGCCTCGAGTGCACGTCATTTCGGCCCGCGCCTTACAATGGTTCCGATGGCTACTTGCGTGAGCCGAGCCTGCGGCCAAACTATCGACGACGGGTTTGCCTTCTGCCCCTACTGCGGGACCGACAACCGGCCGCCCGAGAATCGCCCGCCGATACCGAACTGCGCGCACCAGGACGTCGAGGGAGGCGGGTTCTGCGTCTTATGCGGCGAGGCGCTCTGGGACCCGAGCTTCCTGGGAAGAGCCTGGAGGATGCGGGCGGCGGCTCTTCTACTCGTGCTCGGGTTCCTGGCTTTTGTCGTCGCCGGCTTCCTCAATGCGGTAAACGGCGGCTCGGTTACCTTGTTCGGCGGTTCGATCCGGCCTTGGTACCGACAGGTTCTGCACTTCCAGGCTTACACGAGCAAGGGCGTCTGGTACCCGCCCCAGGACGTGCTTCTCGGCGACCAGGTGTGTAACTGGCTTGTGCTCGCCGGTGGCGGCCTGATCCTCCTCTCGCTCATCACCTATTTCCAGCCGCGGGTCAAGGGTTGGAGCATGCCGCGCTTTGAGCGCCGATTTCGTTAGCCGCGGACTGCTTCGCCGCCCGCCGCGGAGTGTGGCAGCGCGGCTCGTCAGGGCTCCGGCTCGGTGTGGCAGCGGCCATGCGCTCTGCCAGATAAGCCCCGGCGAGCTACTCGAACAGCCGGCGGCGATCGGCGAGCTTTCGGAGCCTCTCGCGAAGCTCCTCGCCTTGCTCGCGGGCTTTCTCGACCACCTCCGGCTTGGCGCGCTCCACGAAGTTCGTGTCGGCGAGCTTGGACTCCATTCGGTTCAACTCCTCGCGGGCTTTCGACGACTCGCGGTCGATCTTCTCGATCTCCTTGCTCTTGTCGAGATCGCCGATCGGCAGATGTAGATCGACTCCGGCGACGGTCGCCCCGATGCAGGTCTCGGAGGGAGGGCCTAGGCGCAACTCGCCGACCCAGGCTTGCGACCGAACGATCCATTCGCCTTCGCCGAGATCGCCCTCGTAGTAGGCGAGGGGAATCTGCGCGCCTGGCGTGACCCCGAGGTCCGCGCGCAGCGAGCGCAAGGCGCGAGTGACTTCGAAGATCCGCTCGACGCGCGCCGTGGCTTCCGGCTGGTTGAACTGCTCCGGCAGAACCGGCCACGGGGCCGACATGATGAACTCGGCGTGATGCTCGATCGGCAGGAAGCTGTAGAGCTCCTCGGTAATGAACGGCATGACCGGATGGAGCATGCGCAGAAACGAGTCGATGCATCCGAGTAGGACCCACTGGGGTACCTCGCGGCGGGACGGATCGCTCAGGCGAGGCTTGGCGACCTCGATATACCAGTCGCACAGCTCCGACCAGAAGAAGCGGTAGAGAGCCTGGCAGGCCACCTGGAGATCGTAGCCGTCGTAGGCCTTCTTGACGGTTTGCGCGGTCTCGTAGAGCCGGGTGAGTAGCCAGCGGTCGACGTCTTCCAAGCGACCGGTCGGATGGGACGGATTGGACGGACCGGACTGATCCGACGGGCCGGGCGGGCCGGGCGGAGCCAGGTTCATCAGGACGAAGCGGGTGGCGTTCCAGATCTTGTTGCAGAAGTTGCGGGCTTCCTCGGTCTTGCGCTCGCTGTAGCGGATGTCCTGGTTGGCGCCGGTTTGGCTCAGGAGGGTGTAGCGGAGGGCGTCCGCGCCGATCTTCTGGATCACCTCCATCGGGTCGATGCCGGTGCCGAGGGACTTGCTCATCCGCTTGCCGTCCTCGGTCAGCACGGTGGCATAGATGAAGACATCCTCGAAAGGCCGCTCGTGCATGAAGTCGAGACCCATCATGATCATCCGCGACACCCAGAGGTAGATGATGTTGCGGTCGGTGACCATCAGGTCAGTCGGATAATAGCGGGCCAAATCGGATGATGGAACTGATGGAACTGATGGAACTGATGGAAGTGACCGCGGTGCACTGATCGCGTGGGACTCACCTCCATCACCTCCATCATCCCCGGCCGGCCATCCAAGCGTGGCGAGAGGCCAGAGGCCGCTGCTGAACCAGGTGTCGAGCACGTCCTCGTCCTGGCGGACGATTTTCTTGGCTCCCGCCTTCGCCTGCGCGTCCGCCCAGGAGAGCGCGGCGAAGGGGGTACCGTCGGCAGTGTAGTAGACCGGAATCCGGTGGCCCCACCAGAGCTGGCGGGAGATGCACCATTCGCGGATGTTCTCCATCCAGTCGAGGTAGATCTTCTCGTAACGCTCGGGGAAGAACTTGACCTTGCCCTGCCTCACGACCTCGATCGCCGGCCCGGCGAGTGCGGCTTGATCGCAGAACCACTGCTCGCTGAGGAGCGGCTCGATCGCCTCTTTGCTGCGGTCGGAGATGAGGATCGGGATATCGTAGTCCTCGATCTTCTCCAGCAAGCCTTGCTCTTCGAGGTCGGCGACCACGCGCTTCCTCGCCTCGTGCCGGTCGAGCCCTTCGTAGATGCCGCCTTCCGCCGTAATCCGAGCGCGGCCGTCGAGCAGCACCGGCATCGGCAGCTTGTGCCGCACTCCGACCTGATAGTCGTTGGGATCGTGGGCGGGGGTGATCTTCACCGCTCCGGAGCCGAACGCGGGATCGGGATACTGGTCGGCGATGAGCGGAATCTCACGGTTCATCAGAGGCAGAATGAGCATCTTGCCAACCCTGCCCTCGTAGCGCTTGTCGCTCGGATGCACGGCCACCGCGACGTCGGCGAGCATCGTCTCCGGACGGGTCGTGGCAATCGTGAGATGGCCCGAGCCGTCCGCGAACGGATAGCGGATGTAATACAGCTTGCCGCGGATCGTCTTGCGCTCGGTCTCGATGTCGGAGACGCTCGTCTGGAGGACCGGATCCCAGTTCACGACCCGCTTGCCTCGGAAGATCAGCCCCCGCTCGAACCAGTCGATGAAGACCCGCAGGACCGCATCATGGTAGTGATCGTCGAGGGTGAACCGCGAGCGCGACCAGTCGAAGGCGCAGCCGAGCGAGCGAAGCTGGTTGAGGATCGTGTCGCCGCTCTCCGTCCGCCACTGCCAGACCCGCTCGACGAACTTGTCGCGTCCGATCTGAGCCCCGCTCGTCCCTTCCTTGCGCAGCATCTTCTCGACCACGCTCTGGGTCGCGATGCCGGCGTGATCTTGGCCGGGCAGGATGAGAACGCTGCGGCCGAGCATGCGCTGATAGCGGCCAAACAGATCCTGGATGGGATAGCACAGGGCATGCCCCATGTGCAGAGAGCCCGTGATGTTGGGGGGAGGAATCGTGACCGTGAAAGGCCTTTTGCTCGGGTCGGGATCCGGCTGAAAGAGCCCGGCGGCTTCCCAGCGGGCGTACCACTTCGATTCCACTTTCGACGCGTCGTAGCGCGTGTCCATATTCGTCATGTCCACTCCTGCCTTTCCTGTCGCGAAAGGCATGTCGAGGATACCCCCTTGGGGGATGACGGGCTGATGGGCTGATGGACTGATGGACTGATGGATGATGGGCTCCACCAAGATCCGTCCGAAGTCATTGATCGAGCAGCCGGCCGTGATGTAGCCTCCGAGCCGTTTTCCGTCCGAGTCTTCCGCCAAGTCGTTCAGGTCGACGTGCAACCCCATGCCTGGTGTGGCCGTTCTTGCTACATGTTGCACTGGATCGGATTGATCATCACCGGCTTCATCGCCGGGGTGCTCGCGAAGGCGATCGTTCCGGGCGATAGGAGAGAACCGAAGGGCTTCGTTTACACGGCGATCCTTGGCATTGCCGGCTCTGCGCTGATGGGGTTTGTCTGTCATGACATCCTGCGCTGGCGCACCGGGGGTGGGGTCGTCGGCACCATCGTGGGGGCGGTGATCGGCGCGTCCGTGCTGATCCTCGTCTTCAGAAAAGTCTGGAAATAGCGCGTTGTCCATATCGCCGGATTTCGGCGGATCCGATACGCGGAACGAGAATCCACGCCACGTGGAAGCGTGGATCGTCGATTGGCGCGACAAGCTATCATCGTAATCGTGCTCAGAGCGAACCGCGTGGCTCAGGCCATCGAGAGCAACCATGCCGCGATGTGGCAACTCATCGTCGATCATGTCCCCTGGACTCTGAGCGAACGCAAACACGGTCTGACCGCGACGAGCCTCAAGTATCCACACCGGATGTTCAATTTCGCATCGATGGCGGATATCCCTTCCGGCAGAATCGGGGCGGCGATCGGCTTCGCGGAGTCCTTCTTCGCCAAGCTCGACGTGCCTTGGACCTGGATGACCGGGCCGTTGAGCCGCCCTGCGAACCTACCCCGGCATCTTCTCACCGCCGGGTTTACCTTCTCGCATTCGACGCCCGGCATGGCTCTCGACCTGCGGGGCTGGCAAACGCGAGAGGACGCGGCGATCCGGGAGGTCGTCGGCGCGGGCTCGCTCGAAATCTGGATGGAGGCTCTCTGCGCGGCGTTCAAGATGCCGCCCGACGTCAAGGAGATGTTCCGGTCCTTTCACGGCTCGGCGGGTTGGAGCGGCCTGCCGATGCGGTCGTTTTATCTCGAAGAAGGCGGCTTCGCGGCCGCGTGCTCGACGGTCTTCTTCGGGTCGGGCGTCGCCGGAATCTACAACGTCGGGGTCGTTCCCGAGGCGCGGCAGCGAGGATTCGGAGAGCGGATCACGCGCGCGTGCATCCACGCGGCACTCGAGGCAGGATGGGATATCGCGATCCTCCACTCCTCACGGATGGGGCTACCGCTCTACGAGAAGCTCGGCTTCCGGGAGTACTGCAAGCTCAGCTATTATCTTCCTCCTACGGATGGACTTGCATGATGACGGTGCCGCCCCGCCCATCGGCCGTCGCGATGCTCTGGATGGTCCACAGGTCGGAAAGGTTGTCGCCATCGACCACCGATCCGCTGTAGTCGCCCCACGGACCGCCTTTGGTCGCGGCGAGGCCCTCCCCCATGTCGAAGATCGCCCGCAGAGTTCCCGGCGGATCGGAGGCCAGCCGCCAGGCGCAGCGAGGGGAGATGAACATGTCCGGCCCCGTTTCCTGGAAGCCGACGAGGACGTCGTTGCGCCGATTGACGGCGAGGGTCGTCTGAATGAAGCTGTTCACGGGATCGGCGAGGAGGCCGTTCTGCACGAATTGGCCGTTCAGGCGCACCTGATGCCACTCGATTCCGGCGCGGCCATCGATGTCGACGGTGTGAGAGAACCAGATGCAGCGATTCTGAAGCACGATGTTCTTCGGATTGCGGTCCCCGGAGGCGGTCTTGAGGTCGGTGCCCTTCATTGGGGAAGCCGGCGGCCAGCCGAAGTAGCGGAAGTTGTGGGGAGCCGTCACGACCGACTTGACGACCGGATTTCCGTCTCTATCCGCACCCACCGTCGTGATCACGATATCGCGGTCGGTCAGCTTGACGAAGACGAGGTCGTCCATCGGGTCTTGGGTGTAGACGGCCTGGCCGAGGCTGCCTGCGAAGTGGTAGACGGTGGCCGGCTTCCCGGCCTTGACCTCAGACATCTTCATCACGAAGGTCTGCTCCGGCCCGCCGGGGAAGGAATAGGCGATCCACTTGCGGCTGAAGCCGATGCCTCCGCCGTCGACCCCTTGGGACGCGGAAACCGGATAGGTGTTCCAGGCGCCTCGGGGATCGGAGGTCTCGGAGACCGAGACGTTGACCGGTTTGACCTTCTCCTTGTCCCAGTAGACCCACATATCGAACCCGAAGACGCGGTTGTTGGGATCGAAGAAGAGCTTGGGGTCGATCCCGTTGTTGAACTCGGACTGGGGGACGCCGTCGACGTAGTTGCCCTTCTTGTCATAGATGACGAGGCCGCCGTTGGTGCCGTGGAGCACGCAGCCGCCGCCGACCGCGATCTGGGGATCGACCTGGCGGTCGCCGTCGGACGAGCCCTCGAAGAGAAGATGGCCGTCGATGACGTGGGGATTGCCGCCCTGGATCCGTTTTTTCGCCGCGCCGCCCTTGTTGAAGGAAGCCTCGTGGATCGGGGTCACGACCTCCGTGCGCACGGGCCGGATCTCGGTCTGAGGCTGAAGGACGGAGGCGAAGGCAAGGAGAAGGAGGATCGGCATCGAGGCCCTAGGTTATCCCACCGCGTCAACAGCGCATGCCTACCTGAGCGTTCGCGGCCACGGGTTGCGGAACTTAGTTAGCACCACCCTTCCTCTTGCGGCGGCAGCAAACGTCCGCCGCCGCAAGGAAGGGGGCATGGCGCTAGTCCAGCTTTAGCGTGATCACCTGGAACGGGGCGAACGGAACGACCACCGCGGAGCCGTCGACCTGGGCCGGGGCCTGGTTTTCCTCCAACCCGTTCGCGAAGACGGCGCGGGTGAAGGGGAAGGCCGAGGTCACCCGAGCGACGCCGCGCCCACCGTGGCACTCGTAAAGCCGCAGGATCATCGCATCGCCCTCCTCGGCGCGCTT
>DATJYD010000138.1:0-3819 GCA_035499755.1 Fimbriimonadaceae bacterium | reverse complement strand
ACCGAGATCGCCGAATTCCGGTAGCGGAGGCGTCGGTCCCAAGATAGACCGAGAGAGAAGGAGGGTGTCTCACTAGCCAAGCCACGTAGCTTCGCGAAGTCCGGGGTTTTGCGCCGTCCGCAGAGCGAAGTCTGCCGGGGGTACGATCCCGAGATTCATGCCCACCGACTATGAGCAAGCGTGGCTCGAACTCAAGCCGTTCGCCGAGGCGGGCCAGATCGAGCGTATCCTGGCTGCGATCGCGAACCGCGAAGATGAGGCCGACCGCATCGGCCTGTCCAGAACCGCGATTCGCCATCTCGCCTTCGACGAGTGGCATAACGACAACCTAGACGTCATGACCGCCGTCGCCGACTATGCGATCGCGGAGTGCGAACGGCTGGGCGGCGACTACTTCGAACAGGCGAACGTGATTTGCTACAACACCTCCGCCAACCTGTGCGATTGCTGGGCCGACGGCTTTTCACGCGCGCCAAGGCACTTCGAAAAGGGGATCGAATATGCGGAGAAGGCTGTGTGGTTCCGCGATCACCTCGGCAAAGGCCCGGGCTCCAAGGCGATGGCGGCCTGGGCTCTGGGCAAGCACCAGCAGTCGCTCGGACGCCTGGAAGGAGCTCTTTCTTCATTTCGAAGATGTCTCGATTTGGAGACCGAAGCCGCCCGCGAATCGGGAAAGCCGGCCGAGATCTCGGCGGACGCTCCAGACGGCTATCTGATCGCGGCCGGCTACGTCGCTCTCCTCGAACGGGATGAGCCGGCTTTGGATCGGCTGAAGGGAGTGCTCGCCTCGATGATTCAAAGTGGAGGCGAGCCGAAAGGCGATGCCGAGATCATCGAAGGTCAGCTCCGAGAAACCGCCAAGCAGTTGGGCATGGCCTTCTAAAGCCTGGCTCGCGCCGGGGTTCCAAGCCCGGATTGGGCGGCTTGGGGCTCATGGAACCGAAGCGGTAGCCCCACGGGAATCTACCGGGAAGCCGTAGAATGGTGGAAGGAGTTGAGAACGACCTTGAGGCCAGCGGCGAATTGGCTTGTCACGTTTCTGCTTCCTTTGATCGCGATGTCGAGCGGCCCGCATCGACCGGTATCCCAGGCTGAACAGGTCGATGCCCTGTTCGCGCCGTACGCGAACACCCCCGGCGCGGCGGTTGCGGTAGTCCGGGACGGGAAAGTGCTGTTCATGA
Organism: Fimbriimonadaceae bacterium; assembly: GCA_035499755.1. Lineage (GTDB taxonomy): Bacteria > Armatimonadota > Fimbriimonadia > Fimbriimonadales > Fimbriimonadaceae > JAEVZK01. Next base: position 2,638 of record DATJYD010000138.1, on the reverse strand, counting down.
AGGGCTATGGGCTTGCCGACGTCGCGGCGAAAACCCCGATCACCCCGGACACCGTCTTCGACCTTGCCTCCGACTCGAAGGCCTTCACGGCCGCCGCCGTCCTCCTGACCGCCCAGGACGAGAAGCTCGAACTCGACAGTCCGCTTTCGACGGTGTTTCCCGACTTTCAGGGCGATGCGAAGGCGATCACGATCCGGCAGCTTCTGAACCATACTTCGGGCCTTGACGATTACCTCCAGGTGCTGGCCGAGAACGGACGAGTGGCGAGAATCTCGATGCTTCCTTCTTCGACGAAGCCTCGGGCCGATGAGCCGACGGCCGCGGAGGTTGTGCAGTTGCTGGCGAAGGAGAAGAGCCTGGAGTTCACGCCGGGAAGCTGCTTCGAGTACAGCAATTCGGGCTACGTCGTTCTCGGTCAGGTCGTGGAAAAGGTCTCCGGCCGGCGTCTCTCCGAGTTCCTTGGCGAGCGCATCTTCAAGAAGCTCGGCATGAGCCATACGGTCTTGGTCGACGAACGCCGTCAGGAAGTGCCGGGCCGGGCGCACAGCTATGGATCGAAGTCGGACACGGTCGATATCGACTACACGCCGGTCAACAGGATCTATGGAGACGGAAACGTGAACTCCACGGTGCGGGACATGGCGGCGTGGCTCAATTCCTTTGGCGACCGCCCCATCCTGGATCCAGCTTTGCAGAAGCTGGCGTGGACTCCCGGAATCCTCAACGACGGGACGCAGACCGATTATGGCTGCGGCTGGGTGATCGGAGCGTTCCGCGGCGAACCGTCCGTCGGGCACGAAGGAGCGTGGGTAGGATTTCAGAGTTCGGTGCTCTACCTGCCCGCGAAGCGCTTCGGGGTCGTCGTGCTCTCCAATCTGGAAGAGCTGCCGATCGAGGATCTCTCGGATTCGGTTGCGGACATCTTTCTGAGTTCCGATACGCCTGGGGGAGCGGATCGACCATGACTTACTACGTGCTCGACGATGCGGGGAACGCCTATGGCCCGGCCGACGAGGCGATGCTGAGGCAGTGGGTGCAGGAAGGAAGAATCCAGCCCAATACGAACCTCCGGGACGCGGGCGGAGCGACCATGCTCGCCTCCGCGGTTCCCGGCCTGTTCGCCGGCAGCTATCCGCCCAGCCAGTATGGCCCGCCGACCGGAAACCCCTACGACACCGTCCAGCCCGGCCCCTACGCCGACCCTCAGCCGGGGGGCCCGGTTCCGGGATACGCGTATTACCCCCGGCCGGCGGCCCAGAACTCCAACGACGTCACCGTCGCCTGGGTCATGAGCATCGCCGGGATCGTGTGCGCCTTCTGCGTGTGCGCCCTGGTCGGAGTTGGCTTGGGGATTGGCGGCCTGGTCTTCGCGCGCCGGGCGGCCGCAGCCGGCGATCCGCGCGCTCAGGGCCCGATGGTCGCGTCCTACGTCGCCATCGGCATCGGCGTGGTCATGGTGATCGTCAGCATCTTCGAGCTGTCGTTCTTCCGGATGGGCTAAGGGCCCGGTCGCTACGACGAACTCACGGCATCGACCGGACTATCAAATGGTGATCGCCAACGCGCCGGATACCCCGTGCATGGATCTCCACGAGGGGCGCACCGGACGGGAGCGGACTCTCGCCCAAGCCACACAAGCTACAATCAAGCAACGCCTCCGTAGCTCAGCGGATAGAGCAACTGCCTTCTAAGCAGTGGGTCGTGGGTTCGAGTCCCGCCGGGGGCGCCAGGTTTCAAATCCTCTCAATGGGCGCCCGCTCTTGGCGTTCGCGACAAGCTGGGAACGTCTGGCCTTCTGTGAGGACGTTTTGCTCTTGGCTTGTTGGGAGTCGCGCAAGCCGGAGATTCGGCAGTGAGGCGTGGGACGCCAAGACGACCGGGATGTCCATGACAGGCGGCGTCTTCGGCGGGCGCGTTGGTCGACTTAGGGCTTCATCCCGGGCCTATCGCGTCTCGAAACGTCGACATGAATCGGTCGAGGAGAAGGCAGCGAAATCCCATTTTTTCGACAGACGCATGGGAACCTGAAGAATCGCCTCTGTCGTTCCAAGAACTAGTGGTGCCGATTTTAGGCAGCAACAACAAAAATCACAAATCAACGAGGTGAGCCAAATGTATCGGACATTTCTCAGTTCTGCGAGTGAGTTGCAGCAGATGATCGACTTCATGGACCGGGTGTTCAACACCGGCTGGTCTGAGGGCAACTCGACTCGCTCTAGCGACGTCGTCTACAATCTCCCGGTCGACATTTGGGAGAAGGACAACTTCTACTTCATCCGTGCGGCGGTTCCCGGCGTCAAGCCTGAGAACCTGGACATCACGGTTCAAGACAACGTCCTGACGCTCGGCGGCGAGGTCAAGCATCAGTGGGAAGGGGATCAAAACGTCAAGTTCTGGCGTCTGGAGACCACGTACGGCAAGTTCCGTCGGTCGATCCGGTTGCCGGAGCAGGTCAAGACGGATGAGATCGAGGCCGCGTTCGAGAGCGGATTCGTGACGATCACGATTCCGAAGCTGGTCTTGGAGCCGCAGGTGATCCGGGTTCCGATCAAGGGATCGGTCAGCCGGCCCATGATCGAGCAGATGTCTTCGGCGCCTGAGGAGAAGGCTCTCGATTCCCGTCGCTCAAATGGCACGG
>DATJYD010000137.1:0-4798 GCA_035499755.1 Fimbriimonadaceae bacterium | reverse complement strand
CCGTTCGGCTCTGCCCAGGGGAGCGGCAAGCCCAAGGTCATGGTGCTTGGAACGTATCACATGGCCAACCCCGGCCTCGATTACGTAAGGACCAAAATCCGCGACACGCTGTCCCCCGAGCGCCAGGCGGAGATGCAGCTTCTCCTTTCGCGGCTGGCCCGTTTCGAGCCCACGAAGATCGCCGTCGAACTCGTCTCCGGCAGCCGGATCGCGGAACGGTACACGAACTACGTCAAGGGAAAGGTCGAGCTGTCCTCCGACGAGATCGAGCAGATCGGCTTCCGCCTGGGGAAGGCGATGGGCCATTCCCAGCTCTATCCGGTGGACTGCCGGGGAGATATGGACTTCGAGGGCCTCAAGCGATTCGCCGAGGAAGCCCGGCAGATCTGGTTCCTGGAGAAGCTGGAGCGATTTGCGAAGGACGCGGCGCAGCGACAGGAGGAGATGGACCGTCGCTATACGATCGCTCAGATGCTGGCCGTGATGAATTCGACGAAGTCCCTCGCCTACCATCATTCGATCTACATCGACATGCTCCGAGTCGGCGACGAGGAGAATTGCCCCGGGGTCGAAGTGGTGGCGGGGTGGTACCGGCGGAACTTGGCGATCTATGCCAACATTCGCCGGATCGTCCAGTCGGCCTCCGACCGGATTCTCGTTCTCTATGGCGCCGGCCACGCCAAGCTGCTCGGCGACTTCGTTTGCGAAGCCGACGATCTCGAATTCGTCGATCCGCTCGACTACCTTCCGGAGGTTCCGGGGCAGGGGCTTTAGGGCTGGCCCAATCTGAGCGATCCGGCCATCCCGGTACCCCACCCAGGCGCCTCACCCCTCCTTGTCTTCGTAATGCGACTTGAGGGCGTTGACGACGGCAGGATCGGCCAAGGTGGTGGTATCGCCGAGAACGCGACCTTCGGCAACGTCGCGCAGGAGGCGGCGCATGATCTTGCCGGAGCGGGTCTTTGGCAGCTCGGCGGCGAAGATGACGTCGTCCGGGCGCGCCAAGGCCCCGATCTTCTTTGCAACGTGGGTCTTCAGCTCGTCGATCTCGGCATGGGAGCCGGCCTTGAGGGTCACGAAGGCCGCGATCGCCTGGCCCTTTAGCTCATGCTGCTTGCCGATGACCGCGGCCTCGGCGACCGAGGGATGATCGACGAGCGCGCTTTCGACCTCCATGGTGGAGATGTTGTGGCCGGCCACGAGCATGATGTCGTCGACCCGTCCCAGGAGCCAGAAGTAGCCTTCCTCGTCGACCTTGGCGCCGTCGCCGGCGAAGTACCGGCCGGGAAACTTCGACCAGTAGATGTCTTTGAAGCGCTGGGGATCGCCGTAGATTCCCCGGGTCATGCTCGGCCAGGGGCCGGTCAGGACCAGGAAGCCTCCGACCTCGCCGTGTCGCCCGGCGCCACGGTTGTTCGACCCGACCACATGCGACGGCGTGATGTCCTCGCCGTGCTCGTTATAGATCGCCGCGCTGATTCCCGGGAAGGGCTGAGTCGCGCTGCCCGGCTTCGTCTCGGTAATCCCCGGCAATGGCGTGATCATGATCGCCCCGGTTTCCGTCTGCCACCAAGTGTCGACGATCGGGCAGCGCTCGCCGCCGATGTGCCGGTGATACCAAATCCAGGCCTCGGGATTGATGGGCTCGCCGACCGTTCCAAGGAGCCGGAGCGACGAGAGGTCGCAGCTTTCCGGGAATGAGACGCCCCACTTCATGAAGGTGCGGATGGCGGTCGGAGCCGTGTAGAGGATCGTGACTCGGTGCCGCTCGACGATCTTCCAGAATCGGTCCTTGTTGGGGGTGTCGGGGGCGCCTTCATACATCACGCAGGTCGCTCCGTTCGCGAGCGGCCCATAAACGATGTAGCTGTGCCCGGTGACCCAGCCGCAATCCGCGGTGCACCAATAGACGTCGTCCTCTTTGAGGTCGAACACCCATTGGGAGGTCGCGTACGTGCCCACGAGATAGCCGCCGGTCGTATGAGTGATTCCCTTCGGCTTGCCGGTCGATCCGCTCGTGTAGAGGATGAAGAGGAGGTCTTCGCTGTCCATCGCCTCGCAGGGGCAGTCTTCGGACTGGCGCGGAACGATATCGTGCCACCAAACCCATTCCGAGGATTCCTGGTCTTGGATCTTAGGTTTTCGATCGGGGCCGGTCGGCCCCTCCGGGATCGCGGCGGCGTGGCCGATCCGCTGGAGGATGAGCACCTTTTCGACGGTGGGGCAGCCGAGTTCGAGGGCCTGCGCGGTGATCTTCTGAAGCGGAATCACTCCGGCGCGGCGCCAGCCTCCGTCCGCGGTGACGATGACCTTCGCTTTCGCGTCGTTGGTCCGTTCATGCAGCGATTCCGCGCTGAAGCCTCCGAACACGACGCTGTGGGCAGCGCCGATTCGAGCACAGGCGAGCATAGCGATCGCCAACTCCGGAACCATCGGCATGTAGATGCAGACCCGGTCGCCCTTCGCAACGCCCAGTTCCTTCAACGCATTGGCGGTCTTCGAGACTTCGGCGAGCAGTTCACGGTAGGTGAATTCGCGGATTTCGCCGGGCTCACCCTCCCAGAGCAAGGCGGTCTTGCCGGCGCGGTCTCCGTTGGCATGGCGGTCCACGCAGTTGTAGGCGGCGTTCAGCTTCCCGCCGACGAACCACTTCGCAAAGGGAGGCTGGAAGTCGCATATGGTGTGCCAAGGCTCGAACCAGTCGAGCTTCTTGGCCCATGACTCCCAGAAGGCCTCGGGATCCCTGGCGGCGCGTTCATAAATATCGGGGTCCGATATGTTGGCTTGGGCCGCGAAATCGGGCGCAGGAGCGAATGTTCGACTCTCGTCGAGGAGGGTATCGATGGTCTTTGGCATTTGCTTCCCCTGGAAAAACTCTCAGTCTACAACAAGGGCGCGGGCGAGTTCGCCGTTCCTCAGAACGGCTAGACTCGTATACAAGCTATGAGCCGATACTTGCCGCTCGCCGTTCTCTTCGTTCTCGCACTTGCCGGCTGCGGAGGAACTGTCGGAGGCGTCTCCAACAACCTCACGATTACGCCATCCCTGGCCTCTACGCTGCCCAGCGGCCAAGTCCAGTTCACACTGGGCGAGGCGACCCGGGTGAATTGGCGCGCTCCCGACGGGGGCACGGTCGTCAACGGGTTGTTCACCGCTCCGACCGCGACCGGAACCTACCGGGTGGTGGCGTCGAACGGAATCGATCCCAATATCCAGGCCGTGGCGGACGTCACCGTCGCGAATGTCGCGGTCACGGTGACGCCGAGCCTCGTGTGCGTCGCGCCGGGAAGCGCCAATACGAACGTCTTCACCGCACTCGTGACGGGCTCGGCGAACAAGGCCGTCACTTGGTCGATTTCCCCGCAAGGCGCCGGCCAGATCTTGAGTGGCTCGAACGACGGGATGGGAAATGCCCGGGCTACCTTCGACGCCGGGACGACGCCGGGGCTTTACACGGTGCAGGCCACATCGAGCGCGGACGGCACTGTCTCCGGAGTCGCTCAGGTGCAAGTCCTCGGGAACCTGTCGGTCGGCCTGAGTCCGAGCCCGATCACTTTATCGGCGACCGCCCCGAACAACTCGGTCGTGCTGACCGCCGTCGTGACCAACAATGCGGGCAACGTCGACAACTCGTCTTCGGTGACCTGGGATACTCCGATGAACCCGGTGGGCGGCGTTCTTTCGGGCTCCGATCCACGCCAGCGCACCTTTACGGTACCGACGAACTTCGTCGGCATCGCCACGTGCCAAGTGCGGGTCCGGACCGGACTGGGAGCCGGAGCGCTCGCGACGATTCAGGTTGTCGCGAACTGATGGCCCCTCTGCGGGCCATGTCGTTCAACGTCCGCTACGGAAACGCCGAGGACGGCGAGTATGCTTGGCCCCGTCGACGTGAGGCGGCGATCGACGTGGTCAGGCGCTATTCGCCGGATGTCGCGGGGTTGCAGGAAGCCCTGGACTATCAGGTCGACGAGTTCGCCGCGGCGATGCCAGGCTTTAGCTGTGTCGGCGCCGGACGCGACGACGGCCTCCGGCAAGGGGAGTTCGCCGCCATTCTCTTTCGTGCCGGCCGCCTCGACCTGATCGACTCGGGGACGTTCTGGTTTTCTCAAGAGCCGCTGACGCCGGGATCGCGGCATCCGGAGTGCTACCATCCTCGCATCTGCACCTGGGCGACTTTGGCCGACCGGGAGTCCGGCGTTCGGTTCCGCGTCTGCAACCTCCATCTCGATAATGAATCGGAAGACGCCCGCTTCCTCGGCGTCGACATGGTTCTTTCGGTTGCCTCGGGTGAAGCGGACTTCCTGCCGCTTGCCCGCGTGCCGACTCTGGTGCTGGGAGACTTCAACGTCGGCGAGGACCACCCTTGCATCGAGTCTCTTCACTCACGGGGTTTCTCCGACTCCTATCGCCTGGCGCATCCGGACGACGGCATCGCCGGAACTTATCATGGGTTTGGCACGGTCGAGGCGGTTGAGAAGATCGACTTCATCTTCACGGATCGATCATGGTCGGTATCAAACGCAGGAATCATCCGCGAGAAGATCGACGGGCATTGGCCCTCCGATCACTATCCGGTAACGGCCGAGGTCTCGGTAGTCTCCTGATTCATGCATCGAGGATCGCAGGGCAAGCCCTGCCGCTACGGCGACGGCCTCGTCATGCATAGCGGCGGCTAAGAAAGGCCCTTTGCACGTCGCCTCTGGGGCCGCGCCCCGGGGCCTAGCCCGCTTATGGGCGAAGAAAGCGATCCCGTAGCGGCAGGGCTTGCCCTGCGAAGCTCTCGCCACTAATGCAG
>DATJYD010000136.1:0-2487 GCA_035499755.1 Fimbriimonadaceae bacterium | reverse complement strand
TGGCACCTCGATGTCGGCTTATCACATCCTGGGGCTGGAGAAGGTCCCAAGGGTCCGGCTGTTCGCCGGTTAAAGTGGTACATGAGCTGGGTTCAGAACGTCGTGAGACAGTTCGGTCTGTATCCGTCGTGGGCGTTGGAGAGTTGAGGGGAGCGGACTCTAGTACGAGAGGACCGAGTCGGACGACCCGCTCGTGTCCCGGTTGTCGCGCCAGCGGCACCGCCGGGTAGCGATGGTCGGCTGTGATAACCGCTGAAAGCATCTAAGTGGGAAGCACGCCCCAAGATGAACTCTCCCGAGGCTTTAAGCCTCCTAAAGGGCCGTGAGAGACTATCACGTCGATAGGCCGCATGTGGAAGAGGCGCAATCCTCTCCAAGCACAGCGGTCCTAATCGCCCGTGCGGCTTGACTACTCCCCAGCTCCATCGGGGACCATCAAGTACACCAAGGATCGTGAGGTCCGGACCTCGGATCGCCCGCAACGGTGATCCACCCGGCCAAGCACGCAACTCCATAAACACCTGATCTACCTCCCTTCTCTCCGCTGTCGAATCGTGGTTCGTCCATTAGGCCATTTGCAGCATTCGACTTTGCTGGCGACTTGAGCGTAGGGGCCACACCCGTTCCCATTCCGAACACGGTCGTTAAGCCCTACAGCGCCCATGGTACTCCGCTCGAGAGAGCGCGGGAGAGTAGGCCGTCGCCGGCGCTCCAGGCCGGATCCTTGCGGATCCGGATCGAACGGCCCGCATTCCGTTACACCAGGATGCGGGCCGTTCTTGCTATTCCCCGAATCCAATCCCGCTCAATGGCGTCATCCCGAGCCGGCGTCGCTTCCCTCGTGGGCTTGCCGAATGCCGGCAAATCCACATTGCTGAATCGGATCGTCGGGCAGAAGCTCAGCATCGTCAGCCCGAAACCGCAGTCGACCCGGGATCGTGTCGTCGGCATCCGGACCGTCGGCGACGCCCAAATGATCCTCCTTGATACGCCAGGGCTGCTTGACGCGGCCAACCCCCTGCAGCGCTCGATGAGAGCCGCTTCACTCTCCGCAATCGCCGACGCCGATGTCATCCTGTACGTCGTTGACGCCACCCTCGGCGCCCCGACCGCCTTGGCCAACATCCCGTGGCTGGATCGTCCGCCGACCGCACCGGCGTTGACCGTCTTCAACAAGATTGATAAGCTGGCGCCAGCCGCCCTCGATCGCCTCAAGCTCGAATTCGCGTCGGCCACCTTCGCCTCAGCCGAGCGTGGTGATGGCCTCGACACGCTCGTTGACGCAATCCTGTGCCGGCTTCCTCACGGACCGTTCCTGTACCCGGTGGAAGACGTCAGCGCCCAACCACTCCGGTATTTCGTCGCCGAACTGGTCCGTGAAACCGCCCTGGATCAGCTCGACCAGGAGGTTCCGTACAGCATCGCCTGCGAAATCGAGGAGTTCCGGGAAGATCGATCCCCTGCTTACATTCGGGCGGTGCTGTACGTCGAGCGGGAAAGTCAAAAGCACATTGTCATTGGCGCCGGTGGGAGTCGGATCCGACGAATCGGCGTTGTCGCACGCGAAAAGGTCGAGCGGCTGACTGGCGGCCGCGTGTACCTCGACATGTGGGTCAAAGTTCTTCCGAACTGGCGCCGCGATCCGCGGGCCTTGGTTCGGTTTGGATACCGTCTTCCTGAGGACAGTTAGCATGAGCCTTTCGCCCGAGCTGCTCGCGATCCTTGTCTGCCCCAAGTGCAAGGGTGAACTCGAATACAAGGAGTCGGAGCCGTCGTTGGTATGCCCCAAGTGCCGTCTTCGCTACGCCGTGCGGGACGACATACCCATTATGCTGATCGATGAAGCCACGGCGCTCTGAGGGCCGTGGTCGAGGGGGGCGGGCAGAAGCTGGGCCGGCCGTGGACGTGACATTGTGCATGGACGCAAGTCAAGAAACCAGTGTAGTTTGACGCAGTTCCGTGTGGGTCGTATCTTCGGCCGGACTCCGAACCCCTGAGCGTGGCGACCGTAACCGCGATTGTCTTTTCGTCGCAGCGATTACCCCTACCCGAGCCCGTCAGGCGTTGGCTCGACGGGCTGGCCGTTTCCGTGGTCGAGACGTCGAACCCTGATGAGGTCATGGACTATGCCCTCCGTTCGCGACCCCGGGTTGTCGTGTTCGACGCACGGTGTGGTGATCTCTCGGCGCTGGATTTGATCGGCCGTTTGAAGGCGGATTCCTACACCGCGGTGCTTCCCGCGATCGCGCTCGTTGACGATGGCGATCCGACGCTCGACGCCGCGTTTCGCGCGGGAGCGGACGAAGTCGTCTCGGGTCAAACGAGTGCGGCGGAGGTCACGACGAGGCTGAAGGCGGTGTTGACGCGGTCGGACCGCGATCTCTATGTGCACCCATCGACGCGCCTGCCCGGAGCGGTCGAGATCGAGGCCGAAATTGGCCGGCGGTTGCTGAGCGAAGCCTATTTCGCGACGTGCTATGCGGACCT
>DATJYD010000135.1:0-12226 GCA_035499755.1 Fimbriimonadaceae bacterium | reverse complement strand
GCGTTCCTCCGCGAGTAGCATCGGCTTCCAGCCGATGGTATCACGGGCTTCCGGCCCCTTCTTCGTCCCGTCCCGCAGGGGTGCCTATAAGGGACGGGACGATTCCGGGGCAAAAGGTGAGCCCCCCTTCCGCGAGATTCGCGTCTGCTCCGAGGTTCCTCCGAGAGCCTCAGCGCCTCATCGCCCCGACACCCCCACACCCCAACACCTCAATACCCAACGCCCCAACGCCCCAACCGTAGAGGCAGGGCTTGAAGACGAGTCCTTCCAGAGATCGCGGACACCGTGCCGGGGGTTTTCAACCCCCCGCTCGACCGCAGGCTGAGATCCTCGGGCTCCGCGCGACAGCCTCCTTGCCTTGCTCTCTCGCGCGCAGGCGCTTGTGAATCCGGACGCTCCCAACTGCGATTCCGCATCTTTTGGCGCTAAGCTTCCGCCGAGACTGCGCCAATAATCTTGCTGGGTACCTGGAGAGCCCAGACAACGTTGGCATACGGCAGATTCGTTCAGGAATATCAGAAGGGCGCCGTCAACGGCGCATCCCCCATTCAGCTCGTCATCATGCTCTATGACGGCGCGCTGAAGTTCATGGAGGCCGGCAAACATGCGATGCTGGCGAAGGATCTGGAGAAGCAGAACCAGAACCTCCAGCGTGCTCAGAAGATCGTGCTCGAGCTGATGTCGTGTCTAGACATGCAGCATGGCGCCGATATTGCCAAGAACTTGCTCGCGCTTTACTCGTACACCCTCCAGCAATTGGTCGAATCCAACGTGAAGGACGATCCCGAGGGAATCGACCGCAGCATCCGCGTCTTCAGCGAACTGAGAGAGAGTTGGGTCGAAATCGGCAAGACGGTGAAGGCGAATGCGGAGGAACAGTCCCGTGCCGCATGAACCGAATGTCGGTCAGCGGCTTCTCGTACTCACCCTGATGATCGAGTCGGCCGTGGCGTCGAGCGACTGGTCCGAAGTGAAGAGCCTTCTTAATGCGCGCGCGGAGTTGATGGACGATCTCCGTTCCCTGCCCAAATCCACGGCCGGTGAGATAGGCCTCGTCGAAGAGAGGATTCTGACCGTTTTGCGAAAGAGGCTGTCCGGCGTCCGCGGAGACCTGCGGAACCTCACGGCGGCCCTCCGGATCGCCGCGCCCTATGCGCGATCCCAGCGCCCCGCAACCCTCTCGCTCGCATCCTAGCCAGGAAGCCGCTGCTTTGCATCGGGTCGCCTTCGGTAGTTAGGAAAGGCGTCAGGGGCAAACGCTCGGACCCCGCTCTCGGTCGCCGATCGCAACCTGGAAAGACGGCGGTTGGGTCGGGAGGGGTTTGCCTAACAATACGTGGAGGCAACTTGCAAAGAACCACTGGGACAGCAGACTAGGCGCGGCTATTAGTGAAGAGCCAGGCTCCGTAGCGGCAGGGCTTGCCCTGCGAAGCATGCGCCAACAATCCAGGCGGACCTTGCGAAGCATGCGCCAACAATCCGGGCAGGCCCTGCGAAGCATGCGCCAACAATCCAGGCTGTGGGCCGTTCAGAAACAAAGAAGAGGGCCAGGCATTGTTGCCTGACCCTCTGCCTTGTTGACAACCCCCGGGCTTACCGCACGAGAAGTTGGAGGAGGTCGATCTTGAGCGTGAACGGTGAAGGCATGGCCCCCGTGAGCGGCTTGATCGGAACGTGCCCTCGATACTCGACTCGGACCAGACCGGCCGCTCCGATGTAGTTCGAGACCTTTCCGCTCGGGATCGTGAAGTACTGATCGGCGCCGAGGGTGTTGCGCATCGGCGTGCTCGCGATCAGGTCCCACTTGGAGGTGGTCCAGTTGTAAGCCCATGCCATCGCCGTGCCACCGGATTCATCGGCGGCCGCGACGGTATCGAGCGACAGGTTCGACGTGTCGGTGGGAACGGTGAAGTCCGCCTCGATTCCCGCGGCTTCTCCGAACTGAGTGACCTTCGCCGAAGCCACCTGGTAGGTGATTCCGTCGGTAGCGGCAACGCTCGTATTGTCGCCGAAGAGGTAGGTACCGACGAACGGCGGGTTCACGATCGTGTTCGGCGCAACCGGAGTCCCCGTGCCTTGCCCTGTCGTAATCGTCCAGGTTTGGACCTGAGTCGTATACCAGCCTCCGCTGACCGCCATGCTGAATCCCCAGAAGGTCGCGTCGTCGTTAGGATCGACTTCATTCGCGTTATAGTCGCCCCAGCGTCCGCCGTAGCCGCCTTGCGTGGAAGAGAACAGCTTGACCGGTTGGCCCATCTGTCCAGGCGGGTCGCTGGAGATCCTGCCGGAGTAGCACAGGTTGCTGATGATCGTGCCGCTGCAGAGCGTGTAGAACAGAGAGATGTCGCCGAATCCGTTGGAGTTGATGGCCGGATAAAGGAGATCGTCTCCGGCGATAGCAAGCGTGCCCGACTGCTTCAGGCTGGGCGCGCCTGACGCCGGCCAGCTATTGACGTTGAAGTCATACCAGCGGGCCGCGCAGTTATTGTTCACGCCCGTCGTGTGAGAGGCGAAGATCTGCCCGGCCCGGAACTGAGCGACCCAGATCCGGTCGTCGTCGGCGTCCAAGATATTGCCCACCGAGTTGCCCGATCCCGAGGTCGTGTAAGAGGGAACCGCGATGTCGGATTCCTTCAGCAACGGGGTTCCGGTGAGGTTTGTAAACGCGTAGATCTGCAGCTGATTGCCGGCCGGGAAGACCGAAGCCGCCCCGTAGATGTAGTTCACCGTCTTGTCGACGGTGCGGCAAGGCTGAATCGTGAACGCGTTCGGGTCGTTGATGACGTTGACCGTCGCGTTCCCTCCGGTCAGGAGGGGCGCCTTCGGAACGACCAGAGCCTCGACGCCGCCGCCGCTACCGTCGAAGAGGTTGCCCGTGATGATGATCGCGTCTTTGTTGAATCCGAAGCCCGGATAGTCGAGCCAGCTTCCGTTGTAAAGTGAGGTGAAGCGATACTTGTACCACGTGCCGTTGGGATCGCTCGTCGCCGACACTGCCACCAAGATGTTGCTGACGGTTGTGGTTGCGCCGTCATCCGCGACAAGGAAATAGCGATTGGAGATCGAGTCGTAGAACGCCTTCGGGTCGAAAACGAAGCTGCTCTGAGCGACGCTCCCAAAGAAACCGTTGGTTCCATCCAGCAGCGCCTGGAACTGCTTGGTCCCGGACTTCGAATAGAACGCGACCATCGCGTTCACGATGCACACGATGTTGTTGGGACCGACCGCCATCTGGTTGTCGGCGGGCTCGTAGCGGCCGTCGACCGGTCCTGGGAAGAGCGCGCCGGCGCGGCCGCGAAGGTCGGGAAGCCAGCCGCCGGCCTTCAGATTATTTCTGGGGCCGGGATTGCCGGTCTTCCTCGCTCCGCTGTTCTCGGGTGAAGGTCCCGGATTGAAAGGCGGATCGGGAATGATCTGCGGCACGACGTCCAGAGTGGACGTTATGGCGACCGGCGCAGCGTGATACGTCCTGACCGTGTTGTAGGTCTTGGTCTGCGCCGGAGAAAGACCGTAAAGCGCGGCTACTCCCGCGCAGATTGCGAACTTGGTAAGGCTATGATATCGAGACACGAAACCCTCCGACAACCCCAGGCACTTGGGCTGAATGTACCCCAACCCAGCCAGCCCATGTTAAGCGACGGTTCGACGATACAACCTGGTTCGCCTGAAGCTGGGCCGGATTCGCGGCGACATGCGTTCCCCGCGAGTATCTACCTCGCGGGGGCATTCTGTCAACTCAGTGAGCGAGGGCTTGGACGTAGTCCACGCGATAGGTGAAGGGTGCCGGCAGTTGGTTCTGAAGTGGCTTGATCGGGAAATGGCCCCGAACGACGGCATCGACTTCTCCGCTCGGACCGATGTAGTTGCCCACATCCGCCGCGCGAACCTTGAAGAGCTCGTCGTCGCTCCCGCTCGCGGCAAGCGGCGCCGAGCCGATCAGATCGTAATTGCCGGTGTTCCAGTTGTAGAGCCAGACCATGTTCGGACCGCCGGACGGCCCATCGCTGTTGGCCTCGAGATCGATCTGCAGGGCGAAACTGTCGGTGGGCACGAAGAACTGCGCGCCGAACGAAGCCGCTTCGCCAAACTGGGCGATCGCCTGAGAAGCCAGTTGATAGGTGATGCCGTCCGACGCCGCAACCGAAGTCACGTCGCCGAAGAGCCAAGTGCCGACGAGGGGCGGCTCCGAGGACGGCGGGTTGATGAGGAGGGTCGGCGGGTAGGGTGTCAACGCGATCTGCTGGAGGAACCCGTTGTAGAGCGCATCGAAGTTGGGTGTTCCCCAACCCGTGATCGTGTCCCAACCGGGAGTCGCGTTGGAGGTCGACCCGTTGGGAAGGGTGCCGTTGCTGTCGCCGGCGGTGATGTCGTACCAGACGTCAGACCGGCCGTTCTGGGCGTAGATAAGGTCCATGATCCGGCCCTGGCGCGCGGTGATGCCGGCGGCTTCGAGCTGCTGCTCCACCACCGCGAGTCCGCCCGCGGTGTAGGGCGAGGAGCAAGACGTGCCATCGACGACGATCTCCCCGCCTCCGTAGTACATCGCGAACGCCCCCGGGCCGCCCGCTTGAAGCGAGACATCGGGAAGCAGCCGCGCATTGGGCTGGTTCGCGGGCGGGATGCCGTTGCCGACTTGCCAGGAAGGACGCTTGTCGAAGGGGTAGCCGCTCACCGTCCACCCGCCCCCGCTTCCGCTCCAGTCGACTTCGTTAACCCGCGAGCCGGTGATCGAATCCACGGTGGCAATCGTGCCGCCCACGATGAGAACCTCCGGATCGGCGTCGGGATAAGGCAGACCTTGAGCCCAGCCCGTACCTCCGTCGCCCGACGCGGCCATATAGGTTTGACCCTGGGCGTTCATCGCGAGGTGCTCGTTGTGAGCCGCGACGGCATAGCTGGAGGGAAGTCCCCAGCCATAGCTTTCGGAGATCAAGTCGGCCCGATTGTCGGAGGCTTCCTTCGTCAGAGTTCCGACCAAGTCTCCCGCCCCGTCATCGTAGATGAGAATGGTCGCGAGCGGAGCCGCCGACAATTCCATCTGCATGTCGAGGTCGCCCTCGGCGTTCTCCGGGCCGGATCCGGCGCCTCCGTTCAAGGTGACCACCTGAATGTTGGAGCCGGCGCCGCCGGAAGGAACCGGCAGGTGAAAGGCGTTGACGAACAAGGGGATGTTCGAGAGCCGGTATCCTACCCAGTTGCTGTAGGCCACCGTCCGCCCCTGTCCGCGGCTCCCCGACCCGAAGGAGTTGGTCAGTCCGTAAAGGGTGCGGGCAAGCGGAGGGGTCAGTGTTTGCGTCGTCGCGCAAGGATAAGGGCGCGTGTAGTTCTCGACGCCGGTGACGGCCTGCACTTGAGGGGCCCAAGCCGATGGGACTTCCAAAGGCGTGGAGTTGGCGCGGAATGCGATGGTAGAGCCCTGCAGATCGGTCCCGGAATAAGTCTTGAGCGTCGTCGAAAACGCCTTCTGCACCTGAGCGACCGTCCCCTGTGCGAGAATTGCCATGTTGTCGGGCGCCTGCAGGTTGATCTTGAGACCCTTCGACTTGAGGTAGCTCACCACGGCGGACACCGTGCTCGGGCTGGCGCCGAACTGCTGGCCTACCTGGGCGGGAGTCAGCCATTGGTGAAAGGCCGGAGATCGTGGATTGCTGGCCGCGTCCACGAACGCCTGCAGTTCGGACGGATACCTCGGTTTGAGGCTGACCGTCAAATAGACGACCTGGCTAGAAGAGGGCGCCCCGGTGACACGGGAATGCGCGAGGACCGGCAGGACGGAAGCAGGAAGGGGAGCCATCGTCTGGCCGGTTGCGAAGATCGCCGAGCAGCCAAGGACTCCGATCACACCGATTTTCATTGAAGACACTAATTGCAACGCCAAGACTCTCCTTAATGAAGCTCAGCGTTGGTATACCCGAGCGCATCCCAAAGGGAACCGAGCTTCCCCAGGATAGACGGACTCAAACGAGCCAAAAGGTCGCGGACGCGGCAAATAGCGGGATCGACTCTGGGAACCGCAACGGCTCACCTCCCCTGGGCATTTTGCGAAGAGGAGGCGAGCCCGGCGGGCCAAGCCTATCGGGCGAGGAGTTGTAAGAGATCCACGCGATAGGTAAAGGGTGCCGGCATCTGAAACACGATCGGCTTGATCGGGAAGTGCGCTC
This sequence comes from Fimbriimonadaceae bacterium, assembly GCA_035499755.1. Lineage (GTDB taxonomy): Bacteria > Armatimonadota > Fimbriimonadia > Fimbriimonadales > Fimbriimonadaceae > JAEVZK01. The sequence goes on along the minus strand of DATJYD010000135.1, from coordinate 6,065 downwards.
GCACGACTGCGTCGACTTCGCCACTCGGTCCGATGTAGTTCGAGAGCTTGGTGGGAGACACCTTGAGTATCCGATCCGTGTCGACCGACGCATCCAGATTCGTCGATCCGACAAGATCATAGTTCCCGGTGTTCCAGTTATAGAACCAGATCATGTTCGTGCCGCCCGTGAATCCATCGGAGTTCGCTTGGAGTTCGATCTCGAGAAAGGCGGTGTCGGTCGGAACGAAGAACTGGGCGCCGAACGAGGCCGCTTCGCCGAACTGCGGAATAGCCTGCGACGCCTCCTGATAGTCGATCCCATCCGCCGTCGAGATGCTCGTCGCATCTCCGAACAGCCAAGTGCCGACGAGCGGCGGGTTGCTGGACGGGGGGTCGATGACCGTGGTCGGGGTGTATGGGGTCAAGGCGACCTCTTGCAGAAGGGACGTGTAGAGAGCGTCGAAATTTGGCGCTCCCCAGCCGGTCTCAAAGTCCCAACCCAGGCCCACCGTGGCGTTCTGACCGTTCGGGAGGACTCCCGTGCTAGGTCCGGAAATGACGTCGAACCACACATCGGGCCGGCCCTGCTGAGCGTAGATCAGCTCTCCGATATTGCCCAGGCGTGCCGTCGTCCCCGCATTGTCGAGCATCTGCTCGACGACCGTCAGGCCGCCCGCGAACGTCGGGGAAGAGGCCGACGTTCCGTACTCCTGGACTTCTGTGCCGGCGTAAAAGATGTCGTATCCGTCCGGGCCGGCCATCAGAGACACGTCCGGCATCAAGCGCTCGTTGGGCTGGCTTGGGAACCCGGCGCCCTTCTGCCAATCGGGCCGCACATTGAACGAATAGCTGTTCGTCGTCCAGCCGCCGCCGCTGCCATCCCAGGCGACTTCGCTCACGCGGGTGCCGGTTGTGCTGTTGACGGTTACGACCGTGCCGCCCACACCGAAAATCTCGGGATCGCTGCCGTTATAGTCTCCGATAATATTGGTCCCCTCGTCGCCCGTCGCCTCCATGTAGGTCATTCCTTGAGCCGACATCGCGAGATGCTGGTTGTGAGCGGCCGTCGCCGTGGAGTTGTCGATGTACTCGCCGTAGCTTTCCGAGATGACGTCCGCCTTGTTGTCCGAAGCCTCTCTCGTGAGAACGGCTACGAGGTCGGGGAAGCCGCCGTCGTAAATGATGATGTTGGCCAGGGGAGCCGCACCGAGTTCCATCTGAAAGTCGAGATCGCCTTCGCCCTGCGCCGGTCCGCCCTGGCTTCCTCCGTCGATCGTGACGACGCTGACGTTCGATCCTGCTCCGCCTGAGGGCACCGGCAGATGAAAGGCATTGACGTACAGGGGGATGTTCGACAGTTCGAAGCCGTCCCAGTTGCTAATCCCGATGGTTCGGCCCTGGCCGTTGAAGCCGCTGTTGTACGAGGAAACGAGTCCGTAGCATCCGCGGGTCAAGGCCGGGAACAGGATGCTCGTGTCCCGGGGAACGGGATGATGCCACGATTCGATCCCGCCGATCGCCTGCACGTTGGCTGCCCAGGCACTGGGAACCTTCAGGGCGGCGGTGTTCGCCCGGAAGTTGATCACGTTTCCCAGGATGTCCGGCCCGCGGTAGTTCTTAATCGTCGTGGAGAAGGCGTTCTGAACCTGAGTGATTGTGCCCTGCGCGAGGATGGCCATCTGATCCGGCGCCTGGAGAACGATCCTCAGCCCCTTGGATTTGAGGTAGTTGACGACGCTCGCGACCGTGCTCGGAGAGGCTCCGAACTGAGCGCCAACCTGGGCAGGGGTAAGCCAATTCCGGTAGTTCGGCGACCTGGGATTGCTGACGTCCTTGACGAAGGCTTCCAACTCCGCCGGAAACCTCGGCTTGAGGCTGACCGAGACATAAACCGTTTGGCTCGCGGGCGGAGTGCCGACCAGAGTTGCGTGGGCCACTCCGGGCACGGCCGTGAACGGCAAAATCGTCTGGGCATAGGCTTGGGAGACCGCCGTGAGGCCTGCTGCAAGCGCGAGCCGAATCGATACCTTATGCATCATCGCAAACTTCTCCTCACATGGGTTGGCGATCGCGCGAGTCCTTTGAATCGTCGAGGACTTGAGCCGCCAAGCCTTCATCGCCGCCGTACGAGTCCACGGGCGACATCCGCGCCCGATCGTCCATACGACATTCTTATTCTAGTCTACAACGAAAGAAGTCTTATGGCGATGCGTTGCAAGGTGTCCGACTCTTGAAGATTTCCGCCGCCCTGGATCTTGGCCGGCTGACGACCGCAGGAGCGATCGCGGCCGGGCCCGACTTTGGCGGGCGGCGGCCGGTTCCCATTCGGTACAATGCGCGAATGCTTGATCTCGATCGGCAGGAAGCGCTGTCCAAGGCTCGTGGGAGATTGGACGCTATCGGAGGTCATCTTTGACCTGCCTCACATTCGCACCCAAATAGCCGAACTCGAGGAGCGCTCCGCCTCGCCTGAGTTCTGGAACGATCCCACCGAAGCTAACAAGAGCCTCCAGAAGCTGTCGCGCCTGCGCGCCATCGCCAATCCGTTCGAAGAGCTGAGCAAAACCGAGCGCGACATCTCCGAGCTTTACGAACTCCTTAAGGACGACCCGTCGCCGGATGTCGAAAAAGAGGCCGACGAGATGGCGGTCGGGTTTCTCAAGGACCTCGACGACTACGAGCTAAGGACGCTCCTGAGCGGCGAGCATGACGGCCGACACGCCCTCCTCGAGATCAACGCCGGCGCGGGCGGCAGCGAAGCCTGCGATTGGGCCGCGATGCTGCAGCGGATGTACGCCCGCTGGTGCCAGAACCACGGCTACAAGATGGAGATCATCAGCGAGACGCCGGGCGATGTGACCGGGTATCGCACCGTCAGCATGTCGATCAAAGGCGACAACGCCTACGGCTATCTCAAGGCCGAGAACGGCGTCCACCGGCTGGTCCGGATTTCTCCGTTCGACGCCGCCGCGAGAAGGCATACGTCGTTCGCGAAGGTCGAAGTCCTTCCCGAGATCGAGCCGAACGAGGTCACGATCGATCCCGACGACCTGAAGGTCGAAACCCTCCGAGCGGGCGGCGCGGGGGGACAATACGTCAACAAGACGGAATCGGCCGTCCGAATCACCCACATCCCATCTGGTCTGGTGGTTCAATGCCAAAACGAGCGAAGCCAGCACGCCAACCGGGAAAGCGCCATGATCGTCCTCCTCGCCCGGCTAGCCGCCCTCGAACGCGTAAGCAGCGAACAGAGGCTGCGCGCGCTGAAGGGCGATTCTGGCCCGGCCGAATGGGGACGCCAAATCCGAAGCTATGTGATGCAGCCGTACACGATGGTCAAGGACCACCGAACCGGCTATGAGACCGGGAACGTCCTCGGTGTGCTCGATGGAGATGTCGACGGGTTTATTGCCGCCTTCCTTCGCCAGAAGCCGGCGGAAGACGCGTTTGTGGAGTAAGGCTCTTTCTCCCGCGAACCGAAGCCGGCCCGGCGCGTGTTGAAGACCAGATAGATCGAGAAGAAGATGTTGCAGTCAATGATCGCCCTCGCCATGTTCGGAGCCCAACTGGGCCCCGCAACCGTTTCGGTGACGCCGGGCAGCGAACCCGAACTCTCGCGTGCCTTCCAGCAGATCGCGGCCCTCACCGACGCCGGCAAGTTCGATGCGGCGCGGGCCGCACTTCGACTGCTGCCCCTCGGCACCATTCATGTCGATTGGGACGATTCCGCGGTTCCGTCGGCTAGCCGCTTCGATTTCGCCCGCCAGCGGGACATCGCGATCGCGGAGTGGGAACATGTCACGCCTCTCGTGGACATCGCGGTCGCGAAGAAGGACGCCACCGTCCGCGTTGCGTTCTCGCCGGGAACCGGGATGAAGCAAACGTGGTCGACCGATCCCGAGCAGCCCCGGCTCACCGTGGAGATCGGCCTCAAACAGGGCAGCGGCCCCGTTGACCCCGCCACCGTCCACAACGACTTCTCGTTCGCCCTCGGGTCCTTCTTCGGCATCGCGAAGCTCCCCATGCCCGGATTCCTCATGGAAGGCGTCGACTCCGCGACCCAAGCCCTTCGCCCTAACTTGATCGAGGGCGCGATCGCCAACGCCGATTTGAATGCCTGCAAGGCGGTCCAGGACGCGATCGGAAGGTCGCAGGCGATCAAGTTCGAGATCCCAACGATGAGCGAAAGCGCCACCTCCTTCGATCTCGGCCAGGTCGTCCAGGGGACTCAGGTTCCGATCAAATTTCCGGTTTCCAACACGGGGAAGGGGCCTCTGTCCTTCCGCGTCCTGTCCGACTGCGGCTGTATTGCCAGCCCTACCCTCCGGTCGCCCGCCGTCGTAGAGCCCGGCAAATCCCGCGACGCAATCGCCCAGTTGAACACGACCGACTATAACGGCATCGTCCAGGGCGGAGTGCTGAAACACACCCTGTGGCTTCTTTCGAACGATCCGGCTCAGCCCACCGCGACGATACCGCTCGGCATCAAGGTCATCCCCCGCTATCGCATGCTGCCGTCCAGGCAAGTCGTTATCGCCGATAAGAACGGCGACGTCGATTATCAAGCCTTCCTCTTCTTCCCCACCGGCAAGCCGATGGAGGTCACTGGCGCGGAGACGAACGGTTGGCCGGGCCAGTCGGAGGTCAAGTTCACTGCCTGGAAGGGCGCTCTCGCCGACCCGGAGCTGAACGAAGGCCCTCTTCCTCGATCCGGCTACGAGTTCACCCTCCATCTCAAGGGATGCCCGGACGGCCAGCAGTTCGGTACGAACGTGATGGTCTCGACCGACGATCCCCAGTTTCCCATGATCTCCTACATCCTCTTCGTGCAGAAGGGGATCATCGCCCAGCCCCCGGGCCTCTTCCTCGGGGAGATCGGCGCCGCACCGCGCAAGATGTCATTCCTCGTGACGCGCCGGGGCGAGGACTTCAAAATCATGGGCGTCAAGTCCGACTCGCCGCATCTCACCGTTTCTTCCGAAACGACCGGAATCCCGGGCGAGTATCGGGTGACGGTCGCCTACGACGGGAAGGACGTGCCGGGCGACTTTCATGCGACGGTCATGGTCATGACCGACGACCCCAGCCAGCCCGAGCTCGACGTTGCCGTCACGGGAACGATCCGGGACCCGAAGGCGGGCGGCACGGTGCTCTCGGCGAAGGGATGAGACTAGTGCTCCTGGCCGCGGGGCTGGCTGTCTTGTCGGCCGGCATCTGCTCCCTCCACACGGCCGCTCCTCAGGTCGTGATCCTGTCCGGGGACATTCAGGGGTATTTGTCGCCGTGCGGCTGCAGCACACCCATGCTCGGAGGAATTCGGCGAATGGCCGGCGTCGTTCGCGGCCTGGAGGCTTCCGGCCATTCGACGCTGCTCGAAAACGGCGGAATGGTGACCGGCCTCGGACGCCAGGATGAGATGAAGGCGGAGACGCTCGTCCAGACCCTGGCCGATCTCGACGTCGCATCGATCAATATCGGCCCGGACGACGCCCGACTCGGACCCGGCGAGATTCTACAGTTGTCCCAACTCGCGGGCGGCAAGCTCTCGAGTCTCTGCGTCGCCGACCCTGAGGCGCATTCGCTCGGGACGGCCGCCCCGAGCGGCCCTTTTCTCGTAGGAGGCGCTACCGATTACGGTTATGCCGTTGCCTCCGTCCTTGATTCGACTCCGATTCCCTTGGACGCCGCCGTCCAGTCGCTCGTCGACGAGGCGGACGCGGAGCGCCTCGCTCCGGTGCTGATGCTGCAGGGCAGCCACGACAGCGCGGCACGCCTCGCTCGCCGGTTCCCGAAGCTGGCCCTCATTCAGTACAGCTCCATCGGCGATCCCCCCTCGAAGTTGGAGCGGGTCGGCGACACCGTCCTCGCGACCACCGGGGAGCGCGGCAAGCGGATCGTCGCGTTGACCTATGCGAACGGTCGCTTCGAGCAGTATCGAGTGATCTCCCTCGGTCCCGAATATCGGGACGATCCGGTCGCGAGCCGGTTCTACGCCGCCTACCTCCGGCGGGTTACCGATGAGAAGCTGCTCGAAAAGCTCCCACGCGCGAAGTCCGCGCTTTACGCGGGATCGAGCCGCTGTGT
>DATJYD010000134.1:0-3956 GCA_035499755.1 Fimbriimonadaceae bacterium | reverse complement strand
TTTGATCGTCGCTGCCCAAGCGTCTCTCGTGTACCACGATCATGGGCGCGAAGTGTACGCGGTGCGCCACGCGGATCTCGAAGTAAGGCCCGGCGAGTTCCTCGGCATTCTTGGGCCGTCCGGCTCCGGGAAATCCTCCTTGCTCTATCTGCTGAGCGGGCTGAAGATGCCGACCGAAGGCTCCGTGTGTTTCGCGGGCAAGGACATGTCACGCATGAGCGACGAGGAGCGGAGCCGGCTGCGTCTGCGTCGCTTTGGATTCGTTTTCCAGCAGCCTTATCTGCTTGGCTATCTCACCGCGATCGAGAATGTCATCGTGGCCGCCTCCAGCACGAAAGCGCGAGGGCAAGGCCTGCAGCTTCTCGCCGAACTCGGACTGGCGGATAAGACCCATCGCTATCCGCACGAGCTCAGCGGCGGAGAGCGCCAGCGCGTGTGCGTGGCGCGGGCGCTGCTCGGCTCGCCGAGCGTGGTTTTCGCGGACGAGCCGACGGCATCGCTCGATCACAAGAACGGCGCGTCGGTCGTCCACCTTCTGAACCACCTGCGCGGCGACGGCGCTCTCGTGATGGTCACCCACGACCCCTCGATGCTGGAGGAGGCGAGCCGGATCGTGCGCCTCGTCGATGGAAGAATCGAGGAAGACCAGTACTCGTAGGAGATATTCACCCGAGCTGCCACGCGCTACAATGCACATCAATGGACGTGCAGGTCAAAGTGTCGCTCTCCGGCGGCGCCGTGCTGCCGAGCTATCAGACCGAGCATGCGGCTGGAATGGACCTGCATTGCGCCGAGGACTTCACGCTCTACCCGAACGAGCGGCGGCTCATTCCCACCGGACTGCGGATCGCGATTCCGCCCGGATACGAAGGACAGGTCCGGCCGAGGAGCGGGCTTGCCTTGAGGCATGGAATCTCGATGGTCAACACGCCGGGTACGATCGACTCCGACTACCGGGGCGAGGTCGCGGTCGTGTTGATCAACCATGGCGCGGACGTCGTCACATTTAATGCGGGCGACCGGATCGCTCAGCTCGTCATTTGTCCGGTCAGCCGCGCAGAGCTTGTCGTCGTCGACCGGCTTGAGGAAACGGCACGTGGAGAAGGTGGATTTGGCAGCACCGGCAGTCAATAAGTGCCCGCGTTGCTCGGCCCCGTTGGCGCCGGGGGCGACGACCTGCCCGGAGTGCGGCGCCGCCGTCGGCGATTCGCCGGCCCCCGACGCGGACGCCGAGATCTATCCGGAGTTGGCCAAGGCCAACGTCGCCCGGATGCGCGGAGACTATAAAGGGGCTGAGAACCAACTCCTGCATATTCTCAAGCTCTTCCCGAACAATCCGACCGCCAACGAAATGCTCGGCGATCTCGCCGCGGAGCGCAACGATCTCGACCATGCGGCGCAGTGGTACGAGATGGCGCTGGAGATCGTCCCGAATTCGGTGGGGATCACCCGAAAGCTGGAGGAAGCGCGGGCGAAGCTCGAGGCAAAGGAGGCGAAGGACACGACCGCTCAACTGGGCCTCCCCGATCCGAGTTCGAGAGCGCCGATCGTCGTCGGAATTCTCGTCGTCTTCTTTCTCGCCTGCATCATCGCGGCGTACTACTTCGGACTGAAGGGGGGCGGCGTCTTGAGGCCGCTGCCGACTCCCATCAATCGGATCAGTGCGATCCAGCCGGAGGGGAATCGGCCTCCTCCTCCCCGCACTCAACCTACTTCAGCCCCGCCGGCCGCGAGCGAGGATAGCCAGCTTCTCGAAGCCCTGAAGGGCAACTCGGCCGACGCCGCCTCGATCCTCTCCGCCGAGCTCGATCCGAGGAGCGGAGACCTGGTCGTAACGGTTCAGCTGTCCGGGAAGAACGATCGGGACCTTGCCGCGCGCGTCGCCCGCGACTCGCTCCTGCTCGGGAGCGCCTACAACATGGTGACGATCCGCGGAATCTCGGACGGCAAAGTCGCCTACATGGCGGATGCGACCCGAGCGAAGCTCGTCGAAACCCAGTCCGCGGATTGGAAGGCTCAGCATGGGAATTCGCCCGATGCCTGGGTGGACGATCTGCTCCAGAACGAATGGCCGGCCTCATCGAGCCCGCCGTCGGCCGTCGGTAGCTCGCAAGCTACCGGCGGTTCGAGCAGCCCACCGGCGGAGCCGGCCACGGGAACGTCAGGCACGACATCGGGAGGAGAATGAATGCGGCTTTCCTTGCAGCTCTACACGTTGCGCGATGCGATGGCGGCGGACGCCGAAGGCACCTTGGATAAGGTCAGGAGCATGGGGCTCGAATATGTCGAATTGGCAGGCGCCTATGGCCGCCCGCCGGCGGAGTTCGCGGAGACGCTACGCGAGCAGGGACTGCTGGTCAGCGGCGCCCACGTTGGGATCGAGTCGCTCGAAACCGACTTCGCGACGGTTGTCGACGAGGCCCGCCTCTTCGACTGCGAGTGGGTGATCGTGCCTTACATCGGGCAGGACCGGCGCGATTGGTCCGAGCTTGCGAAGACCTTCGACGCGCTCGGAAGGCGACTTGCCGGGGAAGGGCTGAAATTCGCCTATCACAACCACGATTTCGAGTTTGGCGAGGAACAGGGTCTACGCAAGCTCGTGGCGGAGACGGATCCCGACACCGTGTTCTTCCAACTCGATCTCGGCTGGGCGAAGAACGCGGGCGAAGATCCCGCCGCCTTGATGCGCGAATTTGGGACGAGAGCCCCCCTGGTGCACCTCAAGGACATGGCTCCAAGTCAGGAGAATATCCATGTTACCGCCGGCGATGGAGAGATCGACTGGACTGCGACGCTCGCCGCCTGCGCCGAGGTAGGGGTCGAGTACGGATCGATCGAGATGGACCGTCCGCCCACCGATCCCATCGAGGACACCCGTCGATGCGTGGAGTTCTTCCACGGTCGTGGAGTGCGCTAAGAGGGCGTCTCTTTGCGTTTCTGAACGAAGGACGAATGGAGCGGGTGCCGCAACGACGAATCTCGGATGCGTGCGCGTGCGGTGGAATCCGAAGTCCTTCGCCTGCGAGCCTCGTTCCACTGGCCTCAGGCTTCAGGATGGCGGGCTGGGCTGTGCAAATGCAAAGAAACGGCCCTCTGGCGATCTGGTCGAGGGCTCGCGTGCTAGCATAGGAGCCAATGACGCTGCAGGTGGCTTTTGACCAGTTCGCGGATACCGTAAAGCGCCTGCTCAAACACGAGGAGGCTTACGTCGCGGCCCACACGATCGGTTCGATCGCCACGTCGGCGAAACTCCCGGGCGAGATCGTAGTTGCGGCGGTGACGAGACTCGCTCCCGATGCCGCGAGCAAAGCGCTGAAGGACGCGGGACTGGCGATATTCCAAGGCACGTGGCTGACTCCGGAGGAAGTGATGACCCCCGAGATCAACCCGATCGAGACCTTTATCGCGGCCGTCTCGTACCGGAGCAGCGGCGACAAAGCGGGCGTGTGGGTCGACGCCTATCCCGCTCTGCCGACCCAGGTGAGCGTGCTCAAGGAGATGTACGACGAGTTCCGCGAAACCGGCGAGCTGCCCGACGTGACCTTCGAGGAGTTCGTGGCGCAGGCAAATCCCAACGTCGTGATCGTTAGCCCCGCGGACATCGAAGCCTTCTTGAAGCAAAAGGAGACCTCCGAGAGTGACGCGGAGACGAGACTGGAGGAGCCGGCGGACGACTCACTCTTAACGGCACAAACCCCAAGCCACGAGCCGGAGTGAGTCGGAGAACGAGGGGTATCCTTGCGTGTCTATGACGACCTTCCTCGCGTCGTGGCGAGACCCCGGCAAGACCGCCGTCGAGACCGCCTGGCAGTCCCGCCAGGGCGGCGCCGATCTTCCAACTTGCCTCGAAACGGGCCTCGCCGCCTGCGAACTCGACCCGAACTTCCTCGCAATCGGATTCGGCTCTCTCCCGAACCAGGACGGCGACCTCGAGTTGGATGCCTCGATCATGGACG
>DATJYD010000133.1:0-4192 GCA_035499755.1 Fimbriimonadaceae bacterium | reverse complement strand
TTCTTGCGGTCTTCCCCACGAACATTAGTAGCATCAACTACTGTGAGTAATCCACGGGCCAGACGCTTGCGCAGAATGAAGTAAAGAACGTCGAAGGCGTCGTTGGTGGCGTGCTGGCTGTTCTCGTCGTCGGAGACGATCCCTCGGCATTGGTCGGAGGACAAAACCTCGGTCGGCAGGAAGTGCTTTCGGGCAAAGGTCGACTTGCCGGAGCCGGACGCGCCGATCAGGACGACGAGGGAGAGCTTGGGAAGCTGAATCAACGCCCCGTGTCTCCTTCGAGCGAGATCGCGGGCTCCAAAGCAAAGATCGCCATTTGAGATGGGGCGCCCAATGCGTCGTCCACCGGCCCGATGGGGAGGAAGGAAACCGAGTAGCCATGTTGGGTCGCGACTCGAGAAGCCCAGTCCTCGAACTCGGACCTCGTCCATTCGAAGCGATGATCCCGGTGCCGGAACTCCCCCGCGTGGAGGCTCTCGAAGAGCGCGTTGTATTCACGATTCGGGGTGGTGACGACGACCGTTCCCGGCCGAGCGTGCTCAAAGAGAACGCGCTCGAAGACCGCCAGGCGGGGCGGGTCGAGATGCTCGATCACTTCGACGACGGCGGCCGCATCGAAGCCTTCGATCCGCTTATCGCGGTAGACGAGGGAGCCGTGAATCAACTTCAGGCGAGCCGCGACCATCGGCGGCATTCGGTCGACCTTCAGCCGCCGATGGGCCTTTTCCAGGGTCGCGTAGGAAACGTCCATGCCGACGACCTCCTGAAACTGCTTGTCCTTCAGGAGCAGATCCAGCAGCTTGCCCTCGCCACAGCCCAGATCGACGACCCGCTTCGCGCCGCCTGCCCGGAGGGCCGCGACGACGGTGTTCAGCCGCTGCTCGTGAAGCGAAATCGGCCGCTCGACGGCTTCTTCGAGCCCGGCATTCTCACCCTCGCGCTCGTCGGGATCGGGATCTCCCTCGGCTTCGGTCAGGCGGGCGAGCGCCTCGCGGGTGAGGTGCTTCTGATGGCGCAGATACCGATCCGCGATCTCCATCTTCGCGGGATGCGCGGGCAGCCAGTCCTTGCCTCGGTTCAGGAGCTTCTCGATCTCCTGCTTGTCGATCCAGTAGTGCTTCTCGTTGTCGAGCACGGGGATCAGGACGTACAGGTGGTTCAGGACCTCGGCGAGGCGCTTGGTCGCGCGGAGGGTCAGGTCGAAGTGCCGACCCTCGCCCCAATCCGGGAAGCGCTCGTCGAGGGGCAGGCGCGTTGCCTCGACTTCATAGCCGAGCGGCTCGAACATACGGAGCAGGAACTCCTCGCCCGGGCGGCAGGGGAGGGCGGCAATTCGAACCTCGACTGGAATCGCGGCATCGGCAAGGGCCTGACGCTCCTTGCTTCGCCCGCCCATGGCGGTGCTGAAGAACTCGAGGATGGCGGAGCTGAGAAAGGAGCTTGCGGCGTAGGGGCGGTCGTTGACGTAGCTGTCGAAGAGGCCTCCTTCTCCGCTCGGACCATGCCGACCCCGCACAAGCTTGACGGGATCGACGTCGATGAGCAGCGCCGCCGTGCAGCGGTCAGTGGCCGCTTCCGGATAGAAGACGTAGGCGTTGCCAAACGCCAACTCGGCGGCATGCGTCCGTTCCGGGTTCTTGTGGAGCAAGAATCCGAGGTCGGTGGCAGGCTGATGGGTGGTGGAGATCGTGAGGAGCATCTTTCAAGCCGGTTTCTCAGTATCGCTTGATCAAGAATCGACGGCAAAGACACGAAGGAATCGAATCCGGATGCCGCGAGCCAAGCGAAGCCGGCCCAAGTTGAAGACGACCTCCGAATCGGGCAAAGCATCCGATTATAGCAGGAGGCTGTGGCTACCGGCCCCGACAAACGATGTTAAACCGCCCGCGCGTCTCACCCATGAGACATGGATTTGCCGAAACCGTCACCTCCATCGTTGCCGCGGAGACTCCCCTGGTTCAAATGGGTTCGGCGCGGCTTGGCTATTTTCGTGATCGCCGCGTTCTGCGTCGCGCTCGTCCTCTCGAGGACGATCAAAGCGATCCTCATGCGGAAAGCGCCTCGACGAGCCGGAGGATCAGCTCGGCCTGAGCCGGATTGATCTTCTCCATCGCGGTCCCGGCGTCGAACCAGGCGCAGCGGTCGATCTCCGGGACGGTGATCGTCCGCCCGCCCCAGCGCAGAGTGGCCGTGTTGCTCTTGACCAACGCGGGATCGGCGACGCCTTCGCAGGCCCAGGCGTGGACGATCTTGCCGCTCTTCTGCCTGATCGTTCCGAGATTGCGGAACGGGCCGTGCAGTTTGATGCCGGTCTCTTCCTCGAATTCGCGGACGGCCCCCGCGAGAATGTCCTCGCCTTCCTCGATGAGACCTTTCGGAATCGTCCAGGCGCCGGCATCCTTGTCCGCCCAGAACGGCCCACCCGGATGGGCGAGAAAGACCTGGAGACGATCCCTGTCCCAGCGGTAGAGGAGAATGCCCGCGCTGTTCTGAGCCACCGAAATCAGATTACAACACGCGAAGACACGACCGGGACTGTCGTGCAAACCACGGGCGAGACGCCCGTGCCACGTCGTATCATAACCTCGGACCCCTGCTCATGATTCTCAAGCGCTTCTATGAGGATTCCCTTGCCCATGCCAGCTACATGGTCGGCTGCCCGAAGGCTGGCGAAGCCGCCGTCATCGATCCGAATCGCGACGTCGAAAACTACATCGACGCCGCAGCCGCCGAAGGGCTAAGGATCGTCGCCGTCACGGAGACCCACATCCACGCCGACTATCTGTCCGGCTCGCGCCAATTGGCTCTGACGACAGGGGCGATGCTGTATCTCTCCGACGAAGGCGACGACGACTGGAAATATGCGTTCGCTTCAGAGGCAGGGGCGACCCTCGTACGCGACGGCGACAGCTTTCGCATCGGTGCGCTCAGGTTCGACGTACTCCGCACGACCGGCCACACACCGGAACACATCTCGTTCGTCCTGACCGACGAAGCCGCCTCGCTGGAGCCGGCGATGGTCTTCACCGGCGACTTCGTCTTCGTCGGCGAAGTCGGCCGGCCGGATTTGCTCGAGAACGCGGCAGGAGTCAAGGGCACGATGGAGCCTGGCGCGAGAGAGCTTTACCGGTCGATCCAGCGATTCAAGTCGATGCCCGACCATGCGCTGGTCTGGCCAAGCCACGGGGCCGGATCGGCCTGCGGCAAGAGCCTTGGCGGGGTTCCGGTCACGACGGTTGGATTCGAGCGGCGAGCGAACTGGGCGTTTCGGGCGGCGACCGAAGAGAGCTTTGTCCGCGAGGTCCTTTCCGGCCAGCCCGAGCCGCCGAAGTACTTCGCGACGATGAAACGGCTGAACAAGTCCGGCCCCCCGGTCCGCAACCAAACCGCCCTTCCTCGCGTCGAGCTCCAGCGGGATGCCATCGTGGTCGACACCCGCGCCTCGTCCGACTTCGCGCGAGGCCATGTTCCCGGCTCGATGAATATCCCGATCGAGTACAAGAGCTTCGTGACCTGGGCGGGCTGGCTCCTCCCATGCGACCGGGACATCCTGCTTCTTGCGGAAACGGAGGACGATGCGCGAAATGCCGTCCGCCGGCTGAGCCTGATCGGACTCGACCGGGTGAGCGGCTGGGCGCCTGTCGCCGAGGGCGCCTTGACCGAGAGCTATGCGGAAGGCTCGTTCGCGGCAGGCGTTCCCGCCGGCGCATTTATCCTGGACGTGCGCGGACAGAGCGAATGGGACGAAGGACGCGTTCCCGGCGCGGCTCATATCCCTCTTGGTTACCTGACCGATCGGCTCGACGAGATTCCACGAGACCGCCCCGTCGCCGTGCACTGTCAGGGTGGCGGCCGCTCCCCGATCGCGGCAAGCGTGCTTCAGCGCGCCGGAATCAAGAACGTGGTCGACCTGACCGACGGCTACCTCGGATTCGAGGCACTGGCGCCGAGCGGCACGTCCTCCAGGGCGGTCTGACCGAGGGAATGGGGCTTTGGGCGTTCAGCGTAGGTGCGCGCCTTCGCCGTGGCGTCCCTTTTCCCAATGCGCGACTCCGTCAGAGCCTGCGAAGGAAGAAGGCGAGCAGACCTGTCGTCGCGGGGAGAAGGAAAACGGCGCCGGTCGCCCAGAGCCCCGCGCGGTAGAGGCGAGCGTTCCAGTCGCACTCCGGCCGGCGCAACGCGAGCCGTCCCA
>DATJYD010000132.1:0-6117 GCA_035499755.1 Fimbriimonadaceae bacterium | reverse complement strand
CGCTAGCCGTCGCCATTTACGCGAACTTCTTCGCGAATCACGTTCTGCCTGATATTCGCTGGATTCTCATTCCCGGGGTCGTCGTCGTGTTCTGGCGCACGGTCGTCCGGTTTGCGGTCGCTGGGCGCCGGCTGCAAATGCCGATGTGGCTTGCGTTCCTCTTGATGGGCTTCTTCGTTTGGGTCGCGGAGAACGTGGGCACCTACTTCTCGGGTTGGCGCTACCCGCATCAGGCTCACGCCTGGCAGGTCGTGGAGGTCCAGAAGATCAGCTCATGGGCGCTTCTGGTGATCGTCAGTTTCGTGCTCGTGGCTTGGCTGAAAAGCGTGAAGGAGGGCCTGAGGAAGTAAATCAGGTCATCAGCCCCATCAGCCCCATCAGCCTCATCAGCCCTTCACCCACTCCCACAGGTACTGCCGGGACAAGAGGAAGGCCCTTCGTTTCGCCTCGCTGCAGGGGGAACCAGCGCACGGGTTTGTGCCGGCGTATGCGGAGGGAGCCGGCTTCTCGACAGTCGTTCTCTTGTCTGCAGATGGTAGTTTCATCCGTTCCACTGCGAATCGCGAAAGAGAGAAGTCGGCCCAGGGTCGACTCGCACTATAATGCGCTTGGTCCGCTCAGAACTTGCCGCAAAACCGGAACTTTCACCAAGGATCTACGGTCTAAAGCTCGACGCCAACCCGGCAGGCGTCCGAGGGGTGTTCGGCAAGGAGGTCTTGACGTGGTTCGTTGCGGTCTATTGGTGGTCTTAGCCAACTTCCTAGCCTTACTCGTTGCACATGCGGCAGCGCAAGAAGGAGTGATTACTCGCGTGTCCCTCGCCAGCGATGGCACACAGGCAAACGCACGCTCTTATAACCCAGCCATTAGTCCCGACGGCCGGTATGTCGCATTTGCGTCGGCTGCCTCCAATCTTGTCCCATACGACACCAATGGCTGGCTTGACATTTTCGTACGGGACTTGGCGACCGGGACCACTATAAGAGCCTCCGTCGACTCCAGTGGAAATCAGGCAAACGAAACGAGTTGGGCGCCAGCGTTCAGCCCTGACGGACGGTTTGTAGCGTTCACATCGAGCGCTTCGAATCTAGTGGCAAACGACGCAAACGGCCATGCAGCCGACGTTTTCATCCATGACCTCATTCTTGGCACGACGACGATCGTGTCAATGGCGCCCGATGGGAGTCCAGGAAACGGGGTCTCGTGGGACCCGATGTTTAGCGCAAACGGGCGCTACTTAGCCTTCTTTTCCACTTCCTCAAATCTTGTCCCTAACGACACAAATGGAAAGGGCGACGTGTTCGTACGAGACTTGGTAACAGGCCTAGACGCATTGGTCTCGGTGGCGAGCGACGGGACGCAGGGTAACGGCGACAGCTATCCTACGGGAATCAGCTCCGATGGCCGGTACGTGCTGTTCGATTCCGACGCGTCAAACCTCGTTCCGGGCGACACCAATGCGAGCCGAGACGTATTTCTGCGAGACACATTGGCGGGCACAACGACGCGGGTGTCCGTTGCGTCTGATGGGTCCGAAGGGAACTACGGCGGATCCATATCCTCGATGAGCAGCGACGGCAGGTTCATTACTTTTAGCTCCTATTCTTCCAACCTAGTCCCGGGAGACTCGAACGAAGCTTGGGATGTCTTTGTACGAGATATGGTTCTTGGAACCACGGCGCTCGTTTCGGTCAACTCAGCTGGCCAGGAAGGCAATAACAGTAGCGAAGGGTCGTCGATAAGCCCGGACGGCCGCTATGTCGCTTTTTGCTCGCAAGCATCGAACCTTGTCCCAGTCCCAGGAGATACCAACGGTTTTCAAGACGTATTCGTTCGAGATTTGGTGAACGGAACAACGACTAGAATCACCTTGGGCCTGAATGGGGAACAGGCCAACGCTCCGAGTTGCATGGAAGGGCCGCCTGTGTTCGGCGCAAACGGTGCCATGATCGCATTCGACTCGGCCGCGTCCAACCTGGTCCCCGGCGACACAAACTGGACCATTAATTTGTTTGTCTATCAGATCGGCGCCGATCCCGGCATTTCCGGTAAGGTCGAACTCCAAGACTATGCTGCTTCCCAAGTGCTGGGGACCCCAGTGACAATCGAGGTTCGTCTAGCCGGATCGACGACCCCGCTGCAGACTCAAACTGTGCTCTTGGGAGCGTCCGGCGACTTTTCCTTCACCGCGCATGTTGGAGCCGGTGTTTACGATATAACAGCGAAGGCATCGCATTGGCTGCGACAGAAGATTGGCAGCCTGGTCATCACAACTGCCGGGGCGAGCAACCTCGCCTTTTCCCTAGTCAACGGCGACATCACTGGTGACAACGCCGTTTCGCTGGCAGACTTTGGACTGTTGAAGCGAAGCTATGGCAGCATGCCCGGAAACAGCAATTGGAACTCCGACGCTGATTTGGATGGCAACGGATCCGTGGGGCTAGGCGACTTCGGAATCCTCAAACGGAACTACAGCATGAGTGGAGACGACTAATCCGCGCAGGACGTTAGGCTCGGGCTAATGTTAATGTTCGTTGGAGTCGCTCGCGCGGGCGTGTCGAGGTTGCGAGTCCTGCAGAAATCATTGGTTCTTGATGGGCGCGGATCGTCGCGCGGATGGAGTAGAGGGTCAATGCCTTCGGCCCTTGTTGGCGCGTACCACGGAGACCATGTGGCTGCTTCCGCGCGACTTCCTAACGGCCTCGAAAGGGCAGCTGGGCGGAGGCCGTCGCATGCCACGCCTCCACAGGTATCCTCCATAGCTCATGGCATTCCTCCAACGGACGCGTACGTGCGGCGAGCTGCGGGCAAAAGACGCTGGGCAGCAGGTGATCGTCAACGGGTGGGCGCACAAAGTGCGCGACCTCGGCGGGCTCCTCTTCGTCGATCTTCGCGACCGCAGCGGCATCGTGCAGATCTTTATCGATCCCGCCAAGTTCCAGATCGAACTGCGCAGTGAAACCTGCCTCGCTGTGAAGGGAACGGTGCGGGAGCGAAGCCAGGCGACCAAGAATGCCAAGATCGCGACCGGCGACATCGAGATCGTCGCCGAAGAGATCTCGATCCTGAGCCAGGCCAAGCCTTTGCCATTTCCTCTCAGCGACGAAGATCAGATGGCGACCGTCAACGAAGAGCTCCGGATCAAGTACCGTTACCTCGACCTGCGCCGGCCTTCCATGTATCGGCGGCTCGCGGTGCGCGCTTCGATCATTCGCCGCATCCGGGCGTACCTCGATGCTCGCGACTTCATCGAAACGGAAACCCCGATCATCACCCGCTCGACGCCCGAGGGCGCGCGGGACTACCTGGTCGCCTACAGACTCGAACCAGGCAAGTGGTACGCTCTTCCACAGAGCCCTCAGCAGTACAAGCAACTACTAATGGTTGCGGGAATCGAGCGCTACTATCAGATCGCCAAATGCTTCCGTGACGAGAGCCAGCGCGCCGACCGTCAGCCCGAATTCACCCAGCTCGACCTCGAAATGAGCTTTGTGACCCAGGAGGACGTTCTGACTCTAACCGAGGGCCTGCTGCGCGACGTTCTGAACGGGGTCATCGAGGAATTCGGACTCGACAAGGAGCCGATCGCGCCCTTCGCTCGCCTGACCTTCGACGAAGCGATGCGCCGCTTCGCCTGCGATAAACCCGATCTGCGGTTTGGGCTGGAGATCTTCGACATCACGAGCGTTGCGAAGACCTGCGAGTTCGGCGTCTTCAAGTCGACGGCGGAGAGGGGCGGGTTCGTGCGGGGCGTCCGCTATCCCGGTGGGGCTCAGCTTTCAAGGAAGCAGATCGGCGAGATCGAGCAGTTCTGCAGGGATTTCGGCGCGAAGGGCCTGGCGACGATGTCGGTCGAGCTTCGTCCGGGCTCAGAGGGGCAGGATGCCGACGCTGCGCTTCATGGTTCGATCGTCAAGTTC
Organism: Fimbriimonadaceae bacterium; assembly: GCA_035499755.1. Taxonomy (GTDB): domain Bacteria; phylum Armatimonadota; class Fimbriimonadia; order Fimbriimonadales; family Fimbriimonadaceae; genus JAEVZK01. The sequence goes on along the minus strand of DATJYD010000132.1, from coordinate 2,197 downwards.
TTCTCTGAAGCCGAGCAGGCGGAGATTCTGAAGCTGTCGGAAGCCGAACCGGGCGATCTGCTCCTTTTTATCGCCGACGAATACATGGCGGGCAACAACGTGCTGTTCCGGCTCCGCAACGAAGTCGGCCAGCGATGCGGCCTGCGCGATCCGCGCGTGCTCCGGTTCTGCTGGGTCGTCGACTTTCCGCTCGTCGAATGGAACGCGGAGGAGAACCGATGGGATTCGGTCCATCACCCCTTCACCGGCCCGAAGGAGGCGGACATTCACTTCATCGACGAGGGCCATCCCGAGAAGGTCCGCGCCGATTGCTACGACGTCGTCGGCAACGGAACGGAGATGGCGAGCGGCTCGATCCGAATCCACCGCGCGGACATTCAGTCCAAGGTCTTCTCGCTGCTCGGCATCGACGAGGCGAACCAAAGAGAGCGCTTCGGCCATATGCTGGAGGCGTTCAGCTTCGGCGCGCCTCCCCACGGCGGCATCGCGCCCGGCATCGACCGGCTCGCGATGGTCCTCACCGACACCGAGAACATCCGCGAGGTCATCCCCTTCCCGAAGATCGGCGGGGGCTACGATCCGATGATGGACGCTCCGAGTACGGTCGACGAGGCTCAGTGGAAGGAGTTGGGGCTGGAATTGAGGCACGGCCAAGGCGGGTAACCGCGATGGCGACAGAGGGCAAGCAGAGGCTTCTCGAGACCGATCGCCTGATCATCCGCGACTGGGATCCGGAGACGGATGCCGAGGACGCATTCGCGATGTACGGCGACCCCGAGGTCATGCGTTTTCTCGGCCGAGAGCCGAAGGTGGTACCGAGCGTCGAAGCCCAGCGCGAGGCCCTCCGCAGATGGGTGGCCGTTTTCGGAGACCGAAACGACGGTGCCGGAGTTTGGGCAATCGAAGAGAAGGCGAACGGGGCAGGTCGTCGGCGCCCTTCTCATCAAGAACCCGCCGGCTGCCGAAGGCAACTTACTGGAAGAGGTCGAGATCGGATGGCACCTGCGCAAGTCGGCTTGGGGCAAGGGCTACGCGACGGAAGCGGCGCGGGCGGGACTCGACTATGCGCGGGATCGGCTCGCTCTCGACAGGATCATCGCCGTCGTATTCAAGGAGAACGAGCGATCGGTCGCGGTCACCAAGCGGTTGGGAATGACGCCAAGGGGGCCGAGCGATCGCTATTACGGCGTCACCCTGGAGCTGTTCGAACTGACGCTTGCGGACTGAATCCGCCAGCGCCTTCCGTCTACAATCAGCTATGTCCGATCTGACCGCCGCGGCCCAAAGGGCGCGAGAGAACGCTTATGCTCCCTATAGCGGCTACAAGGTCGGAGCGGCCGTCCGGGGCCCCGATGGCCGCATCTGGACCGGATGCAACGTCGAGAACGTCTCCTATCCGATGAGCGTTTGCGCGGAGAGGAACGCGGTGGCGGCGATGGTCCTCGACGGCGGAAGGCAGATCGAAGAGGCCGCGGTGGCGACGAGAGACGGCGGTCCTCCCTGCGGAGGATGTCTTCAGGTCCTCTTGGAGTTCGCGTCCGATCCGGCCAAGACTGTGGTTCACTTAGTGGCGGAAGATGGCCGCATCGAGGCGTATACGCTAGGCGACCTGATCCCTCACGGGTTCGACTCGACGTAAGGGAATGGGTCGGCGAACCGAACGCACCGATCGGCCGTCATGCTAGTACCGGGCCTATAGGCATGAGATGAAAGACAAGATTAAGCTGTGGTTTACCTTTGTCGGAGCTTTCGCGATTCTGTGGCTGCTCGCTCCCGGATGCGGCGGAAGCGGGCCTACTACGGGAACCGGGACGGGAACGATCGTCCGCTGGCAGATCGAGGCCACCAAGAACGGCTCCGTTATCGATCCCACCAACATCGTTCTCGGCGAGACGGTGCAGTTCAGGATGGCCGGTTACGACGCGAGCGGAAACCGGTCCATCACGTCCGCCAGCGGTTGGGCGACCGATTCGACCGGGCAGAGCGAGGGGACGATGACCTCGGGAGGCCAGTTCACGACGATCGCCTACGGCCCGGCGTTTACCGTTTCCGCGACTTCAGGCGGAAGTCAGATCACGGGGCCAGCGCAGGTGAAGTCTAACGCGGACGCTCTCGTCACCGGCCACGTGATCGACGGGCTGGGCGACAACGTTCCGAACGTGACGATCGACTTTTACGACGGGGCGAACAACCTGGT